>JBOHKZ010000042.1:0-2376 GCA_050729355.1 Phenylobacterium sp.
ACCTTGTTATGCTTAAGCTTGATTATGATATTTGTATGACATTTACCACAAATAGGCCGTTTGCAGAATTTGACGACCTATGTTTTCCTTCGCTATCTAGAGGTGCAGGCCACGATGGGCTGATGCCGCAGTTCCTACGAGGGCAGCCATGTCCGTCTGGTACGCAATCGCAGGTCTGATCGCTTCGACGCTGATCTGGCCCTTTGTCGACGTCGGAGTCCGCAACGGGCTGAAGCGCCGTGCGCGCGGCCGTCAGCAGGCGCGCGTCACGCGGGTGACCGATGCTTGATCAAACCACCCATGCACGACGGGCCGAGGCCCGCACCGATCCCTTGCCGGCCTGGGCTTTTGAAGCATTCCCCGACGGCCTGTCGCGGCAGAGCGAAGGCGTGTGGGCGCCGCGCAACTACAGCTGGGGCCTCGCCGAGCAGGCCCGCATCAACATGGCGGCCACGCGCCGCGCCGGCGCGCCTCCCAGCGTGAGCCAGCATTTCGAACATCTGCTGCGCACCGCCGTCGATCGCGCCTGTCCGGACCTGCCGGCCAAGGCGCTGGTGCTCGACCTGCGCAGCGGCGACGGCGCCCGGTCGGTCGCCCCCTGGCTCAACGTTCTTCCAGACGCGCACATCGTGGCGAGCGATCCGGCCAGCATGCTCCTGGCCACCATGGTCAGCCGCGCCGCGATGCTCGGCGACGAGGACCGCGTGCTGGGCGTGGTCGCCGAACCGGAGCGCGTGCCGGTGGCGCCCGCGTCCTTCGATCTCGTCAGCGGCGTCGCCTGCCTGCACGAACTGGACGACCCGGACCTGGTGCTGGCCTCCGCCGCCAGGGCGCTCAAGCCCGGCGGCTACGCGGTCTTCCTCGCGCCCTTCGACGGTCACGGGATCCTGCGGTTGGCCTATGAGCGCATCTGCGCCGAGGCGCCCCTGTGGCCGGACGCCCCGCTGGCGCCCGAGGTGGCCGCGGGCTTGGAGGCGCTGATCGCCGACATCGCCGCGCGGACCCTCCCGGATTCCAGCGATCCAGCGTTCCAGGTCCTGGACCAGAAGTGGCTGTTTTCCCGAGAGTCCCTAGAGACGGCGGCGCGCGCCTTCGGGTTCCGCGAGGCGCGGTTCCTGCCGCACAACGACCACGAGACGCTCTATCGCGACGTGGCGGCGGTGCAGGTTCGCATGGTCACCGGGCGCTCCGAGGCGCGGCTCCCCGACTGGGCGCTCGCCCTGCTCGACAGCTTCGACCGCGCGCTTCGCCCGCCGGTGAAGCGGCTGCTGATGCTCGAAGGCACCATGGTGCTGAAGCGCTGACCGTCACGCTCCGTACGCCGCGCTTACTGCTCCGCCCACCGCAGCAGGTCGATTTCGAGGCCTGGGCCGCCCTGGACGCCGACGAGGTCGCCACGCAGTTCATCGGCGGCATGAGCGACCGACCCGCCTCCTGGCAGGGTCTCGCGACCGCGGCCGGAATGTGGGCGCTGCGCGGCTGCGGCCTCTTCTCCGTACTCGAGGTGGAAACCGGGCGGTGGGTCGGGCGTGTCGGTCCCTGGTTGCCGGAAGGGGCGCTCGGAACCGAAGTCGGCTGGGCCATCGACCGCTCGGCCTGGGGTCTCGGCTATGCGACGGAGGCGGCAGAGGCCGCCGTCGGCTGGGCGTTCGAGACGCTCGGCTGGAGCGAGGTGATCCATTGCATCGACGCTGCGAACACCGCGTCCATAGCTGTCGCGGAGCGGCTGGGCTCCCACCGGCTCCGCGACGACCTGGAGAACGGAAAGCCGGTCGAGATCTACGGCCAGCCGCGAACGACCTGGCGCGCGTCGCACACTGCCTAGGCCGTCAGGCGTAGCTCTGCAGCGGACGCACTTCCAGGGGCGCTTCGGCGCTGACCACGATGGCTTGCGCCGCGGCGAGCGCCCCGGCGGCCGTCGTGTAGTAGGGCGTCTTCATCATCAAGGCGGTGCGGCGCAGTTCGAAACTGTCGGCCAGCGACTGCTTGCCCTCTGTGGTGTTGAAGACGAGCTGCACGTCGCCGTTCTTCATGGCGTCGACGATGTGCGGACGGCCCTCGAGCACCTTCTTGACGTGCTCCACCTTGAGGCCCTGGCCTTCGAGGTAGGCGGCGGTGCCGCTGGTCGCCAGCACCTTGAAGCCGCGGCCGAGCAGCAGCTTCACCGGCTCCACGATCCACGGCTTGTCGGCTTCCTTCACCGACACGAAGACTGTGCCCTTGGTCGGCAGCACAGTGCCGCCGCCGAGCTGGCTCTTGGCGAACGCGCGGGCGAAGGCCGGCGCGAGCGTCTCGCCCGGGCGCACCCAGTCTAGGCCCATGACCTCGCCGGTGGAGCGCATCTCGGGGCCAAGCACCGTGTCGACGCCCGGGAAC
>JBOHKZ010000043.1:0-12436 GCA_050729355.1 Phenylobacterium sp.
CGTCTGAACCGTCCTGGTTCACCGTCGCCACCGCCGAGAACACATCATTGGACGCGTTGTCGAAGTGGACGCCGAACTGGGCGCCGAACTGCGTATCGTCCAGCGTGTAGTCGCCCACCGTGACCGTCTCGAGGGCTGCAGCCGAGCCCGCAAGAGCGAGGGCCAGCACGCCCGCGGCGGTCGCCGCCAGGAGGTTGCGTTTCATGATGATGCTCCGTTCCAATGCCTAGCGAACCCTGTTCTCCGAACATGGATTGGGCAATTTGACGGAATTAACGAATCGACGTTTCTTGATATGTTTTTTTCTCAATACTTCTCAACGTCTGCGCGGATTCAATCTGCGCGTGTGATCGCAAAATGTTCGATCGCCTGAGGCCTTTCGCGACGGCCTTCCGCAAGGCTCCCGAGGACTGACCGACGGCCGGCCCTCGACCGCTACTCCACCAGCACCCGGGGCAGCTTGAAGGTCACCGTCTCGCGGGCCGCGTCGACCTCTTCGACGGTGACGTCGAAGCTCTGCGACAGCCGGTCGATCAGGCCCTGCACCAGCACCTCGGGCGCCGAGGCGCCCGCGGTGACGCCCACCACCGAGGCGCCCGCCAGCCAGGCCAGGTCCAGGGCGTCGGCGTCGTCGATCAGGTAGGACTGCGCGCCCGAGCGCTGGCCGACCTCGGCCAGCCGCACGGAGTTGGAGGAGTTGGCGCTTCCCAGAACCAGCAGCACGTCGCTCTTCGCCGCCACCGACTTCACCGCCTCCTGGCGGTTGGTGGTGGCGTAGCAGATGTCGTCCTTGTGCGGCGCGGCGATCTCCGGGAAGCGGGCGCGCAGCGCGCCGACGATCTCGGCGGTGTCGTCGACCGACAGCGTCGTCTGGGTGGCGAAGGCCACGTTCGCCGGGTCGCGCGGCTGATAGGCCATGGCGTCGGCCACCGTCTCGATCAGCGTCACCGCGCCCTCGGGCAGCTGGCCCATGGTGCCCACCACCTCAGGATGGCCGGCGTGGCCGATCAGCACGATCTCGCGTCCCGCGTCATGGTGACGCCCCGCCTCCACGTGCACTTTCGAAACCAGCGGGCAGGTGGCGTCGAGGTAGAGCATCTTGCGGGCCCTGGCCTCGGCAGGCACCGCCTTGGGCACGCCGTGCGCCGAGAACACCACGGGCCGGTCCGGCGGGCACTCGTCCAGCTCCTCGACGAACACCGCGCCCAGCGCCTTCAGCCGCTCCACCACATGGCGATTGTGCACGATCTCGTGGCGCACATAGACCGGCGCGCCGTACTTCTCGATCGCCCGCTCGACGATCTGGATCGCCCGGTCGACGCCCGCGCAGAAGCCTCTGGGCGTCGCCAGGAGCACGGTGATCGGGGGCTTGCGAGCGGCGTCGGAGGTCATCCGGCCAAGGTAAGGGGTCCGGCCCTGCGCCGCCAGCCGCGTTGCCGCCGCATTCGCGAGGCTGTACTAGGACCGCAATCCTCGCGCGCCGTTACGCGCCTATTTCCTTTTGGACGCCTGCCATGCGCCGCCTGCTCCTCGTCTCCGTCGCCGCGGCTATCGCGATCACGCCCTTCGCCGCCAACGCCCAGTATTCGCCGGGCGGCGCGGGCCGTGGGCAGGAGGACGACCAGCGTCAGCAGCAGGAAGCCGCCAAGAAGAAGAAGAGCAAGGAAGAGTGGAGCGACAGCCAGGCCCCGCTGCCGGCCATGCGCAACGCCGGCCCCTGCCCCTTCGTGAAGGCGCTCTACGACGCCAGCCGCTACGTCGAGTTCAAGGACGACCGCGAAGCCTCCGCCAACGTCGGCTTCACCGGCGAGATCCAGGGCATCTCGTCCGGCTGCCAGTACAAGGACGACGAGCCGATCAGGGTCACGATGGACGTGCTCTTCGAGCTCGGCAAAGGCCCGCTCGCCACCGACGCCAACAAGACCTACCACTACTGGGTGGCCGTCACCGACCGTAACCGCGAGGTCATCGCCAAGAAGACCTTCGACCTGCCGGTGAAGTTCCAGCCGGGCCAGGACCGCATCTACGTCACCGACAAGGTGCAATCGATCACCATCCCGCGCGGCGCGCTCAACACCTCCGGCGCCAACTTCGAGGTCCTGGTGGGCTTCGACGTCACGCCGCAGATGGCCGCCTTCAACCGCGAGGGCAAACGCTTCCGCGTGAACGCCGGCGCGGCGCTGGCCGCCGGGGACACGACAAAGCACAAATGAGCGACCTCAAAAGGGGTCTGAGCCAGGCGGTGGAAGCCGCCTTCGCCGACGCTGGCCTGCCGCCCGAGCTTGGCCGGGTCACCGCCTCCGACCGCCCCGACCTCGCCGACTTCCAGTCGAACGGAGCCCTCGCCGCGGCCAAGCGCGTGGGCAGGAACCCGCGCGAGCTGGCCCAGGCCGTGGCCGAGCGCCTGGCCGGCGACCCGCGCCTGGCCACTGTCGAGATCGCGGGCCCCGGCTTCATCAATTTCAAGCTGGCCGACGCCACGCTGGGTGAACGCGCCAACCAGATCGCCGCCGACGACCGCTCCGGCGCCGAAACGGTCGAGCACCGGCGCAAGGTGCTCGTCGACTACGGCGGCCCCAACGTCGCCAAGCCCATGCACGTGGGCCACCTGCGCGCCTCGATCATCGGCGAGAGCCTCAAGCGCATCTACCGCTTCCGCGGCGACGAGGTGCTGGGCGACGCCCACTTCGGCGACTGGGGCTACCAGATGGGCCTCTTGATCGGCGCGGTCATGGACGAGAGCCCGCCGATCGCCGACCTGGTCCAGCAGATGAACAGCTGGGGCAAGCCCTTCGACGACCTCTCGGTCTTCGACGCCGTGACCCTGGCCGACCTCGACCGCCTCTATCCGGAGGCCGCCGCCAAGGGCAAGTCCGACACCGACTACCGCGACCGGGCCCGCAAGATCACCGCCGGCCTGCAGGATCGGCAAGCCGGCTACTACGCGCTCTGGCAGCGGTTCCGCGACGTGACCCAGGTGGCGCTCGAGCGCGACTTCCACGCGCTGGGCGTCGACTTCGACCTCTGGAAGGGCGAGAGCGACGTCGAGGACCTGATCGATCCGATGGTCGAGGAGCTCGACGCCAAGGGCCTGCTGGTCGACGACCAGGGCGCCAGGATTATAAGAGTGACTCAACAGGGGGATAAAAGGGAGCTGCCGCCGCTCCTCGTCGTCTCGTCGGAGGGCTCGGCGATGTACGGCACCACCGACCTCGCCACCATCCTCGACCGCAAGCAGTCCTTCGGCCCGGACCTCGTCATCTATTGCGTCGACCAGCGCCAGGCCGACCACTTCGAGATCGTCTTCCGCGCCGCCTACCAGGCCGGCTACGCCGCCGAGGGCCAGCTGCAGCACATCGGCTTCGGCACCATGAACGGGACCGACGGCAAGCCGTTCAAGACCCGCGAGGGCGGCGTCCTGAAGCTCAACGACATGATCGAGATGACCCGCGAGAAGGCCCGCGAGCGCCTGCACGAGGCGGGCCTCGGCGAGAACCTCTCGCCCGAGGAGTTCGAGGACATCGCCGGCAAGGTCGCCGTCGCGGCGCTGAAGTTCGCCGACCTGCAGAACTTCCGCGGCACCTCCTACGTCTTCGACCTCGACCGCTTCACCAGCTTCGAGGGCAAGACCGGCCCCTATCTGCTCTACCAGGCCGTCCGGGTGAAATCCCTGCTCCGCCGCGCGGCGGACGAGGGCGTGACCGCCGGCCCCGTCGCCGTCACCGAGCCCGCCGAGCGCGACCTGGTCCTGACGCTCGACGCCTTCGACGCCGCGCTCGTCGAGGCCTACGACCGCTACGCCCCCAACGCGCTGGCCGAGCACGCCTACCGCCTCAGCCAGGCCTTCTCGAGGTTCTACGCCGCCTGCCCGATCCTGCAGGCCGAGCCCGAGACCCGCGCCTCCCGCCTGACGCTGGCCTCCGCCGCTCTCGCCCAGCTCGAACAGGCCCTGGACCTCCTGGGCGTCAGCGTCCCGGATCGTATGTAGCGCCGCCGGCGCCTCGCACCGCCGACCCAAAAACCTCCTGATCGCGTCGCGGATCCGCTGCTACAGTCGGCGCAAGGGAGGACGTCCTCATGCCCGACGACCTGACGCTGGCCCCTACCGCCGCGGTGATCGACCTCTGGCCCGCCGCCCCGCCGCGCACCATCGAGGGCGTGCCGCCGGAGACCACCTTCAGCCCGCCCAGCGGGGTCGCCTCCCACACCGTCATGCTGCGCAACGTCTCGAAGCCGACGCTGACCGTCTACCGGCCCCAGCCCGGCAAGGCGCACGGCGGCAGCGTCGTCGTCTGTCCGGGCGGCGGATGGTCGATCCTGGCCTGGGAGCATGAGGGGACCGACGTCGCGGCCTGGTTCGCCGAGCGCGGCTACACCGCGTTCCTCCTGAAATACCGTGTCTCTGCGACGCCGCCCGACCCGGCCGATTTCGCCAAGCAGATGGCGCGCAACGACGGAATGCTGGCCGAGCCGCTGACCGACGCCAAGGCGCCGACCGCCATGGGCCAGATCGTCCGCGACGAGCGGCTGCTTTACGCCCGGGAGGTCGCCGCCGACGACGGCCGGCGCGCGCTCGGCCTCGTGCGCGAACGCGCCGCCGAGTACGGCCTGGACCCGGACAAAATCGGCATGATCGGCTTCTCCGCCGGCGCCTTCCTGGTGGTGGACGTGGCGATGGACCCGCAAGGCCCGACGCCCGCCTTCGTGGCGCCGATCTACGGCGGCGAGACCCGCGGCCGCCCCGTGCCCGCCGACGCGCCGCCGCTCTTCACCGTGATCGCCCACGACGACCGCCTGCTCTTCCACATGGTCGAGGGGCTCTACCGCGACTGGGCGGCGGCCGACCGCTCCTCTGAGCTCCACATCTTCGCCCGCGGCGCTCACGGCTTCGGCATGGTGCGCCAGGGCCTCCCCTCCGACCGCTGGATCGACCTCCTGGGCGACTGGCTGGCGGACAAGGGCTTCGGCTAGCTACGGAGTGCAGAGCGGTCCGGAGCAGTAGAGCTTCACATAGAGTTCGCCGCGCACCTGCCAGCCCTGGGCGGCCCTCGCCCAATGGGCTGAGTAGTCGCCGCCATAACGCGTCTCGCCTCGCGGCTCCCGCTTGATCGCCGTCCAGGTCCCGTGCTCGACGGCGCGGGCGCCCTGGGCCGAAACCGCGACCCGCGCGGGCGTGCGGACATAGGCGACGAACGCCGGATCGGCGAAGTCCCGGGCGAAGAACTCGGCCAGCCCCGCCCGGCCTGACGCCGAGGATCCGTTGCTCCAGACGAAGACCGCATCCTCGGCGAACATCGGCGTGAACATCGCCAGGTCGTGGGCGGCGATGGCGCGATTGCTGGCGGCCCGCAGCGCCTTGATGGCGGCCTGATCCCCCGCAAAGGCGGCGAGGGTCGGCGCGCCGGGGTCGAGGTCCTCGGCGGCGACGATCCGCCAGTGCCCACCCAGCTTCACCCAGGTGTCCGTGAACACCCCCTCCGCCGGCTTGTACTCCGGCGCGGAACCGACGTTGTGCTCGCGGGCCTGGGCGATTGCGGTGTCGCCGTAGAACCTCACGGTGACCGGCCCCACCTCGTTGTGGCTTTCGTGCGGACCGTCGCGGACGTCCTTCAGCACCTCGGCCTTATCGTAGGTGCGCCCGCTCTTGGCGACGCCGAGGAAATCGTCCGCCAGCAGCCGGGTGACGGCGGCGACGTCGCCCGTCACATAGGCCTGGCCCCAGGCGCGCTCGCCGTCGATAATGATGCGCCGGTCCGCCTCCCGCCCCGACGAAGCGTCGGAGGCGACCGCCGCGCCCGCGCACAGGAACGCCGCGAGGCCGCTCAGCATCCAACGTCGAATTGTCATCGTTCGCCCCACCACCCAAGCCCGAGCCACCATCAGCCGGCAATCGACGCCTGCAAAGCCCGCTCTTGAGGCGCGGCCCGTCGTCGGCCACGGTGCGACCGTTCGCGCAGGAGACGCCCGATGGACGCCGTCGAGATCCGCACCGCCACGGCGGCCGACCGTGACGCCCTGATCCAGATTCTGCTGTTGTCGTTCAGCGCGGACCCCTGCGTGCGCTACGCCTTCACCACGCCCCAGGCGTTCATGGCCGGCTTTCCGGCCTTCAGCATGGGCATGGGAGGCGGCGGCATCGAACAGGGCGCGGCCTACGTCACCGCCGACCTCGCCGCCGCCGCGCTCTGGCTGCCGCCCGGCGTCGAGTCCGACAGCGAAGCCATCGGGGCGGCGATCGGCGAGCTGCCGGTCGAAAAGCAGATGGTGCTGGGCCAGGTCGTCGAGCAGATGGGCCAGTACCATCCGCATGAGCCGCACTGGTACCTCGCCATGGTCGGGGCCGACCCTGCCCGCCAGGGCCAGGGCCTGGGCTCGGCGCTGATCAAGCACGGCCTGCGCGTCTGCGACGCGCAAGGCCTGCCCGCTTACCTGGAAAGCAGCCATCCCCGCAACGTCCCCCTCTACGAACGCCACGGCTTCGAGGTCATGGGCGTCATCCAGGCCGGCGACTTCCCCCCGCTCATCCCGATGATCCGCCCGGCGCGGGGCTGATCCGCCTTAAAGATCAGGCCACGGAAAACCTAGATCACCCGCTTCCGCCCGACGGCGTCACTGGATGAGGTAGCGCACCTCGTCCTCGGTGATCTCGTCGCGGAACACCCGGATGTGGTCGAGCAAGCCTTCGATCACCGACGGCGGCACGAGCTGGCGCCCGCGTCCGCTGACGCCGACGTTCAGCCGCGACTGCACCCGGTCCGGATTATGCGTGTACTCGACGAGCCGGCCCTTCTGCTCAGGCGTCATCTGGAGGTGGCCGCTGATCAGCTCGACGAACCGGTCCTTGTCGAGGATGTCCTCCTCGTAGCGGATCACCAGCGGCCGCACGACCTTCTGCGCCGCGCCCCGCTTCCACGAGAGATAGAAGTTGATCAGCCAGACGCCGAACGACCGGCCCAGGATCTCCAGCCGCGTCGTCGGCTCCAACTCGGTGTAGGTCTTCGGCAGCGCGAACGGCGGGTCGCTCACCCAGCCCTGCTCGCCCAGCCCCGCGCGCCAGCTCATCATCATGTCGTCCAGCGAGACGATGCAGTCGAGCAGGTTGCGGATGGTCACGATCGGGGTCAGCCCGAACGTCCGCATCTGCAGCGCCAGGTACATCGAGTAGCGCGTGTGGACCTGCGCCACGAACCCGTGCGGCGCCCGCAGGATCGCCTTGGTCAGCGCCAGTTCGTCGATCTCCTGCTCGCGCGAGTTCATGCCGAAATGCGAACTGGCGCCCGCGGTCCCGAAGCTCGTCAGCGACACGCTGGGCAGCCTGAGCGCGTGCAACAGCGCGTGGTTGGTGAAAGACGACCCCGACTTGGGCATGCAGAAGACTGCGTAGTTCGTAGCCTTGATCCGCGTCGCCGCGTCGCGCGCCGCGATCAGCCGCCGAATGGGCGAGGGGTTGGGGTCTTCCCAGACCGCCCGCGCCTCGGCCTCGGTCAGCTGGAAGAAGGGGTTGTTCAGATAGGCGGCCTCGACCACCGGATCGTGCGGGTCGTTGTCGATCATGCCGCGCAGCGAGCGCTGCCGCTCCGGCGACGCCGTCTTCACAACCTCGCGCAGGAATTCCAGGCGCTGTCTCTCAGCTTCCATGCGGTACGCACACTCTTACGCTAGCCCAAACTGCCGCCGCCTGGCCCCCGTCCCCGGATCACCGACGCTTCTGTCACCTACCTGACTTATGCAGCCATAGCGTGCAATATAAAAAACTCATAATACGACAATCTATAGAGTAACGCTGAAATCCCGCGTCTTCGCAGATCGCTGGTTCGCTCTTCGGTTGTATGGCGAGCCGCCGTTGACAGCCGCCCGGCCCGGACGGACGCTTCGGGCGGAAACGGGGAGGCCGCGTCCATGCCACGGCTCGATATCGACGGCGGCTGCCACTGCGGGAAGATCCGCTACGAGGCCAACGTCGACACCGACAACGTCATCATCTGCCACTGCACAGACTGCCAGGCGATGTCCGGCGGGCCCTACCGCGCCAACGTCGTCGTCAAGGCCGAGAACTTCCGCCTCACCGGCGAGCCGAAGACCTACATCAAGACCACCGGCGACAGCGGCATCCCGCGCCGCCTGGCCTTCTGCCCGGACTGCGGCGCGGGCCTCTTCTCCACCAGCGTCGAGAAGCCGACCCGCTACAACCTGCGCATCGGCGGCGTCACCCAGCGCGCCGAGCTCATCCCCAGGATGCAGGGCTACTGCCGCTCGGCGCTGCCCTGGGCCTACGACCTGCGCGACATCCCCAAGGTCCCCGAGCCGCCCCGTCAGGCGTAGGCGGCCGTCCGCCTGCGCCGGCGCAGCACCGCGCCCATGCCGCCGAAGCCCAGGGTCATCATCGCCCAGCTGGCCGGCTCAGGAACGCTGGCCACGACGGCGGAGAACACCAGTTGCGGGCCGCCTACCTTCAGGTCGAACTGCAGCGGGCCGCCGGTCGTCGGGATGATGTCGCTGGTGTTCTCGGTGATCGTCGAGCCGACCGGTCCGAAGCTGCTCTTCAGGCTCACCGACGGCCCCGCCGTCACCCACCCGAAGATCTGCCGAAGGTTCGGCGTCCACTGGTCGAAATAGGTGACCCCGCCATCGGTGTCGTGGACCAGCCGCAGCGGGTTGGTCAGAGTGAACGGTCCCAGCCCGTCGATGGTCAGCGTCCCCGACTGCAGGGTCTCGATGAATTCCGCCGTGCCGACCGTGACGATATCGTCGGTGTCGGCGACCAGGGTGAAGGCGAACGTCTTGCCGTCGATCGACTGGCCGTTGAAGCTCCCGTCCCATACGCCGCTCAGGGTGTAGGTCGCGATCGCCGCCTGGGCTGCAGACGCGCCAAGCGCCACGGCCGCGCAAGCCGCGGCGGCCGCCATCAAATTCAACTTCATCTACCCGAACCCCTGAACCCTGAAGGAATGTGGCGCGGAACCTAGTGGCGCCCGCCCGCGCCGCGCAGTTGCAGCGCCCCGCATTGCGGTGCAGCGCGATGCACCGCGATGCAGGGCCCTTGCCCCCGGCCGCTGGCTGTCGAAAGCTGCCCGCCGCAAGACCAACAGGGGAAACGCCATGACCAAGCTCGTCGAGGTCACCGACCAGGGCCACGTCCGCACCATCCGCCTCAACCGGCCGGAGAAGAAGAACGCGCTCAGCCAGGCGCTGGCCTGGGGCGTGGTGGAGGCGGTCGACGCCGCCGCGGCCGACGACAACGTCTGGATCATCGCCATCACCGGCTCCGGCGACGCCTTCTGCGCAGGCCTCGACCTCTCCGGCTCCGACCCGTATTCGCCCTACCCGCCGATGACCGCCCAGCTCGACGACATCGGCTGGGTCGGCCAGTTCGTGCTCTCGATCCGCAAGCGCTGCGACAAGCCGGTGGTCGGCGGGATCAACGGCGTCGCGGTCGGCGCGGGCCTGGGCCTCGCCATGGCCACCGACGTGCGCCTGGTCGCGGCCAGCGCCCGCCTGATGGCCGGCTACACCCGCATCGGCGGCTCGCCCGACGCCGGCCTCACCATCACGCTCCCCCAGGCCATCGGCTACGAGCAGGCCATGCGCTTCATGATGGAGAACCGCACCGTAAATGGCGCCGAGGCCGTGGCGCTCGGGATGGCCGGCGAGGTCGTGGACGACGCCGGGTTCGCCGACCGCCTGGCCGCCTATTGCGAGGAGCTCTGCGCCTGGTCGCCGATCACGCTTCGCCTGCTCAAGCGCGGCGTCGCCAAGTCCTTCGAGACCTCCGACCTCGAGACCCAGCTCCGCTACGAGGTCTCCAACATCCGCCGCGCCTTCGGCAGCGAAGACGGCCAGGAGGCTCGCAAGGCCTTCCTCGAAAAGCGCAAACCCGTCTTCACCGGCCGCTAGGCTCCCAAAGCGCCCTGAGCGCGGCCAGGATCTCCTCCAGGGCCGCGCTCCCGGCGTAGGCCCGGCCATAGAGGGTCAGCAACTGCGGCAACGAGAACCCGTCGCGCTGCAGCGCCGCGCAAGCGGCCCGCGCGACGTCGTGCTGCTGCGCCTGCCAGGCCATGATCGCGTGCATCACCCGCGAGGGCAGGTAGTCGGGATCGAGCGCCAGGTTCTCGTCCAGCACGGCCCGGGCCTCATCCCATCGCCCGAGCCGGATCAGGGCGTTCATCCGCCAGTCCTTGGTGTAGACGAGCATGTACGGGATCGGGATATGCCGCTCGGCCTGTTCCAGGTGGCGCAGGGCCTCGGCGGGCCGGTCCAGCAGGCAGTAGGCGGTGCCCAGCGAGAAGTGCACCGGGCCGAGGTTGGGCGCCTTGCGCAGCGCCGAGCCCAGCGGGACCAGCGCCTCCTTCGCCAGGCCCAGCATGGCCATCGCCCCGCCGACGTTGGCCAGCGTGAACGGGTCCTCCGGCGCCAGCGCGACCGCGTGCCGGCCGATCGCGCGGATGCGCTCCACCTCGGCCGGATCGTCGGGACTGGTCACGAAGTAGAGGATCGCCGAGGTGGCGGCGAGCAGCGAGTGGGCGTGGGAATAGTCCGGGGCCGCCGCCACCGCCCGCTCCGCCTCGGCCACCGCGCGCAGCAGGCTGCCCTTGTCGTCGGCGGCGCTCAGCCCGTCCATGCTGCGGCGCGTGGACTCCCAGGCCGTCAGGTCGTCGGACTTCTGCAGCGCGCGCCGCGTCTCGATCGACATGACCTGCATGTTCAGCGCGTCAGCGACCTCGACGACCAGGTCGTCCTGCAGCTGCGCCACCTCGTTCAGTGGCCGCTCGAACTGGCCGGGATGCAGCACCTCACCCGTCGCCGCCTCCAGCAGCAGGGTGCTCACCCGCAGGTTCTCGCCGACCCGGCGGACGTTGCCCTTGAGCACGTACCGCACATCCAGCCGCCGCCCCAGTTCGGCAAGGGCGCGGGGCTCGTCCCCCGCCAGCTCCGCGGCCGCGACGCCCGACTGCACCCGCATGGTGATGACCTGGGCCAGCGCGGCGACCAGGTCCTCCGCCATCGCTTCGGCGAACGCGTCGTCCTCGGCCAGGCCGGACCGGTTGGTGAAGGGCAGCACCGCCAGCGTCGGCGTCGCGTCGTGCCGGCCCTCGCCGGACCCGCCGCCCATCAGCTCGTGGACGCTCGCCGCGATCGACTTCCAGCACGCCGCGCCCCGGTCGCCGTCCCAGCGCGCGATGTCGACGCTCTGGATCTGGTCGAAGGGCATCGGCAGCGGCGTGGCGTCGAGGCTGGCCTGCACCAGCTTGCCCTGCAGCCGCCCGCGGTCCGCCTCCGAGCGCACCCACTCCGAGCGCACGGCGTCGGCCGACCACAGCACCACCACGGCCTTGGCGATGCGCAGCCGCTCCTCGATCACCTCGGCGTAGGGCCGGTGCGGCGGCAGCTCCTCGTCCCACCACACCACATTCCCGTCGGCCCTGAGCGCGTCGGCGACCAGCTGCGCCTTCGCCGCGGTCGAGCTGGCATAGGAGATGAAGACATCCGCCACGTGGGGCATCCTGGCGCCGGCCGGAGGGGCCGCCGCCAACGTCGAGGGCAAACCCACCCCCGTCAACTCCTGCCCTCTTCTCCCTACCCTCTCCCTCTCGGCTTCGCCGGGGGAGAGGAGGCGCACGGGGTCGACATCACGCTCCTCTCCCCCGCGCAGCGAGAGGGAGAGGGTAGGGAGAGGGGGCGAAGCCGAGCCGTCTACCGCGGCGGCCCCAGCTCGACCGAGCGATACCGCTCCACGCTCGCCTTGCCGGTCGCAGCATCCACCGTCACCAGGTGGCCGGCCCGCGCGGTCTCCTTCCAGCGCGTCGTCACCACCCAGGCGTCGCCCAGCCGCTCGGCGCCGACCACCTGCTCGTCGAGCCCCGCGGCCCTAAGCTCCGCCTGCGCGATCTCGCTCGCCCGCATCGGGCTGCGCACCGGCCCAGCCCGCTCCGCGCCCCCGCAACCCGCCAGCAACAGTACGGCGACGCCGACGGCGGCCCAAGCCGGGCGAGCACGGCTCAGCCGGCGCAATCCCGCGTCCCCCGCAGGATCTTCTCCATGGCCTTTCCCTTGGCCAGCTCGTCGATCAGCTTGTCCAGGTAGCGGATCTCCCGCATCAGCGGCTCGGCGACCTCCTCGACCCGCACGCCGCAGACCACGCCCTTGATCTCCGCCCGCACCGGGTTCATCCGCGGCGCCTGGGCGAAGAAGGTCTCGAAGTCCGTCGCCCGCGCCAGCTGGTCCTCGAACCCCGCCCGGCTGAACCCGGTCAGCCACAGGATGATCTCATCCACCTCCGCCCGCGTCCGCCCCTTCCGCTCCGCCTTGGCGACATAGAGCGGATAAACGCTGGCGAAGCTGGTCCTGAAGATTCGATGCCCGCTCATCACGTCCAATCCCCATCAACCCAAACACCCTACCCCCCTCCTCTCCCCCGGCGAAGCCGAGAGGGAGAGGG
>JBOHKZ010000044.1:0-10609 GCA_050729355.1 Phenylobacterium sp.
CGTCCGCACCGTCGCCTGCGCCTTCCCGACGCTGCTCAAGGCGCCGGGGCAGGTGGCCGAGAAGGCCCACCGCGTCGGCAACCCCGTACGCCCGCCGATCCGCGCGCTGGCGAACCTGCCCTATGAGCCGCCCGTCGACGGCGGACCGATCCGCCTGCTGGTCACCGGCGGCAGCCAGGGCGCGCGCCTGCTCTCCGAACTGGTGCCCGAGGCCATCGCGGCGCTGCCCGAGGCGCTGCGCGAGCGCCTGGAGGTCCAGCAGCAGACCCGCAAGGAGTCCATGGACGGCGCCCGGCGGGTCTATCAGAACGCTATGGTCAAGGCCGAGATCGCGCCTTTCTTCCGCGACATGGCCAGCCGCCTGGCCGCCGCTCACCTTGTGATCGGCCGCTCGGGCGCGGGCTCGGTCTGCGAGTTCGCTGTGGCCGGCAAGCCCGCCATCCTGGTGCCGCTCGCCATCGCCATCGACGACGACCAGGGCCAGAACGCCAAGTTCCTCACCGACGCCGGCGGCGCCGAAATGGCCCGCGAGAGCCAGCTCACCGTCCAGAGCCTCGCCACCGCTCTGGAGACCCTGCTGACCAATCCCGCGAGGCTCGCCCGCATGGCCGCGGCGTCGCGCTCGGTCGCGATCCCGGACGCCGCTGAGCGGCTGGCGGACGTGGTGGAGCAAACCGCGCGGTTCTAGCCGCCTCGGGTGGACCCCTACCTCCCGCCGCTTCGCGGGGGAGGTTGGAGCCGCAACATCGCCGCCCGCTTATTCCCCCGCGCCTCGGGTTGCGCTAGCACCTACCCATGACCCGTCGTCCTGTCCCCTTCGAGCTCGGCCCCGTGCACTTCATCGGCATCGGGGGCATCGGCATGAGCGGCATTGCCGAGATTATGATCCGCATCGGCTACACGGTGCAGGGGTCCGACGCGAAGGCCTCGGCCAACACCGAGCGGCTGGAGAAGCTGGGCGCGAAGATCTTCATCGGCCACGACGGGGCCCACGTGGAGGGCGCCTCGGCAGTGGTCTATTCGACCGCGGTGAAGGCCGACAATCCGGAGATG
Organism: Phenylobacterium sp.; assembly: GCA_050729355.1. Classification (GTDB taxonomy): domain Bacteria; phylum Pseudomonadota; class Alphaproteobacteria; order Caulobacterales; family Caulobacteraceae; genus Phenylobacterium. Next base: position 1,054 of record JBOHKZ010000044.1, read on the forward strand.
CAGGCCGGGCGCGAACGGCGCCTGCCGCTGGTCCGCCGCGCCGAGATGCTCGCCGAGCTGATGCGGTTGCAGTTCTCCGTGGCGGTGGGCGGCACGCACGGCAAGACCACCACGACCTCGATGGTCGCAGCCCTGCTGGACGCCGGCGGCCTGGACCCGACTGTCGTCAACGGCGGGATCATCAACGCCTACGGAACCAATGCGAAGGTCGGGGCCGGCGACTGGATCGTGGTCGAGGCCGACGAGAGCGACGGCACCTTCCTGAAGCTGAAGTCCACCGTGGCCATCGTCACCAACATCGACCCGGAACACCTGGATCACTACGGCGAATTCGACGCCGTGAAGAAGGCGTTCCGCGACTTCGTGGAGAACATCCCGTTCTACGGTTTCGCCGCCGTCTGCATCGACCACCCGGAAGTCCAGGCGATGGCCGCACGGGTGGAGAACCGGCGGCTCGTCACCTACGGCGTCAATCCGCAGGCTGAGGTCCGCGCGGAGAACATCACCCAAGGGCCCGACGGCGCGCGCTTCGACGTGGCGATCCGTCCGCATGAGGGCGAGCCGCTGCGCTGGGATGGGCTGCACCTGCCGATGGCCGGGCACCACAACACGCTGAACGCCCTGGCCGCTATTGCGGTCGCCCGCGAGCTCAGCGTCAGCGAGGCGGACATCCGCAAGGGCCTGATCGGCTTCGAGGGCGTGAAGCGCCGTTTCACCACCACCGGCGTCGCCGACGGCGTGCGGATCATCGACGACTACGGCCACCACCCGGTGGAGATCGCCTCGGTGCTGAAGGCCGCGCGCGCCGTCACCGAGGGCCGCGTGATCGCGGTGGTGCAGCCGCACCGCTACTCGCGGCTCTCCGACCTCTTCGAAGAGTTCTGCGCCTGCTTCAACGACGCCGACGTGGTGATCGTGGCCGACGTCTACGCGGCCGGCGAGGCGCCGCTGGAAGGCATCAACCGTGACGGCCTGGTCGAGGGCCTGCGCCGCTACGGCCACCGCCGCGTGCTGCCGCTGGAGGGCCAGCAGGCCCTGGCCGGCCTGGTCCGAGCCGAGGCCAAGGCCGGCGACGTGGTGGTCCTGCTAGGCGCCGGCGACATCACCGGCTGGGCCTACGCCCTGCCGGGCGAACTGCTGGCGCTGGCCGCCGAATGAGCTGGCGAGACAAGCTGCCGAGCGTGCGGGGCAAGCTGCTCCGCGACGAGGCGCTCGCGCCCTTCACCTGGTTCCGGGTCGGCGGCCCGGCCGAGTTGATCTTCCTGCCGGAGGACGAGGACGACCTGGCGGCCTTCCTCAAGGGTCTCGATCCGGCCGTGCCGGTGACGCCGCTGGGCGTCGGCTCCAACACCCTGGTCCGTGACGGCGGCGTCGACGGCGTGATCGTCCGGCTGGGACGCGGCTTCGCCAAGGTCGAGCCCCGGGACGGCAACCGCATCTTCTCCGGCGCGGCCGTGCTCGACGCCACGCTGGCGCGCGAGGCGGCCAAGGTCGGGATCGCGGGCCTGGAGTTCTATCGCGGGGTGCCGGGCTCGATCGGCGGGGCGCTGACCATGAACGCCGGCTGCTACGGCGTGGAGACCAAGGACGTGCTGGTCGAGGCCTACGCCCTGACCCGAGGCGGCGAGCGGATCACGCTCTCCAACGCCGACCTGGGCTATAGCTACCGCAAGTCGGCCCGTGTCGCCGCCGAGCCGCTGATCTTCACCGGCGCGCTCTTCGAAGGCATGGCGGACGAACCTGCGGTCATCGAGGCCCGCATGGCCGAGATCACCGCGCGGCGCGAAGCCACCCAGCCGATCCGCGAAAAGACCGGCGGCTCGACCTTCAAGAACCCACCCGGGCATTCCTCCTGGAAGCTGGTCGACGAGGCTGGCTGGCGCGGCAAGCTCTTCGGCGGGGCGATGTTCTCGCCGCTGCATTCGAACTTCCTGATCAACACCGGCGAGGCGACCGCTGCGGACCTCGAAGGCCTGGGCGAGGCGGTCCGCGCCGACGTCAAGACCAAGCTGGGCGTCGACCTCGACTGGGAGATCAAGCGGATCGGCAGGCCGTCGCAGGCATGAACGAGCGCACGCTCCTTCACGTCGGCTGCGGGCCTCTGCACAAGGACCAGACGACGCCGGGCTTCAACACGCCGGCGTGGCGCGAGCTGCGGCTCGATATCGACCCCTCCGTGAAGCCCGACATCATCGGGACCATGACCGACATGTCCGCGGTCACCGACAAATCGGTCGACGCGATCTTCTCCAGCCACAACATCGAGCACCTCTATCCCTTCGAGGTTCCCGTCGCGCTGCGCGAGTTCCGCCGCGTGCTGAAGCCGGACGGCTTCGTGGTCCTGACCTGCCCGGACCTGCAGTCGGTCGCCGAACTCATCGCCGAGGACAAGCTGCTGGAGACCGCCTACGTCTCGCCCCTCGGTCCCATCTCGGCGATCGACATGGTCTACGGCCATCGGCGCGCCATGGCGGCCGGCAACCTCTACATGGCCCACCGCTGCGGTTTCACCCTGCGCGCATTGATCGGCTTGCTGAACGAGATGGGGTTCGCGCACGTGGCCGCCATGCGGCGCGCCCACGTCTTCGACCTCTGGGCCATCGCCATGGTCCACGGCTCGATGGCCGAGGCGGAGGCGCTCGGCAGGGAGCATTGGCCGGCGCACACGCGGCCCCCGCCGACCTAGGTCACCCGGTCGCCCTTGACGAGAATCCCTCGCGGGCGCACGCGGATTTCATGCGCATCCTCACCGCTCTGGCGGCCTCCGCCCTGGTCCTCACCGCGTCTTCGGCCATGGCCCAGGACCTCACCGCCAAAGCCTCCGCCATCCGCGAGAAGGCGCTCTCCGATCCCACCGGCTGGAACGTCATCGAGAGCCTGACCACCGAGGTCGGCGCCCGTCCGGTCGGCTCTCCTGCCATGGAGCGCGCCAAGGACTGGGGCGTCGCAAAGCTGAAGGAGCTGGGCTTCACCAACGTCCACGTCGAGCCCTTCACCACCGCGGCCTGGTCGCGCGGCGCGGAGTCCGCCGAGGTGGTCTCGCCCTATCCGCAGAAGCTGCACATTCTGGGCCTTGGGCGGTCGTCGCCGACCCCGGCGGGCGGGCTGAGCGCGCCGATCGTCGTGTTCCGCACCTATCGCGCGATGCTGGAAGCGCCCGAAGGCTCGCTGAAGGGCAAGATCGCGGTGGTCACCGAGCGGATGACCAAGACGCAGGACGGCTCCGGTTATGGCGGCATCAACGCCAACCGCACCCAGGGACCGGTCGAGGCGGCCAAGCGCGGCGCCGTCGGCTATCTGGTCCGTTCGCTTTCCACCGACGAGACGCGGCTGCCGCACACCGGCCAGGCGAACCCCGGCGGCATCCCCGCCGCGGCGCTCTCCACGCCCGACGCCGAACTGCTCGAGCACATGGCCGACCGCGGCAGGCCGGTGGTCGTGAAACTCGACATGCAGTCGTCCAGCAACCCCGCCGCCCAGGCCTGGAACGTGGTCGGCGAGATCAAGGGCGGCGTCGCGCCGGACGAGGTGATCGTGGTCGGCGGCCACCTGGACAGCTGGGACCCTGGAACCGGCGCCATCGACGACGGCGCGGGCGTGGCGATCATGACCGCCGCCGCCAAACTCGCCGGTGAATCCAAGCCGCGCCGCACCATCCGCGTGGTGATGTGGGGCTCGGAGGAGCAGACGGGTTCCGGCCAGGCCTACGCCAACGCGCACAAGGACGAGATCGCGAAGATGGTCGTGGCCGGCGAGAGCGACACCGGCGCCGGCCTCATCTGGAACCTCAGCCTGCCGAAAGGCAGCGCCGACCATCCGGCGATGAAGGCGTTCCAGCGCGCCATCGGCCCGCTGAAGATCATCGTCAAGCGCACCCCGCCGCAGGGCGGCGGCTCGGACATCGCCGGCCTGATGCTGCTGGGCGTGCCCTTCGTCGACTTCAACCAGGACGCCAGCCGCTACTTCGACCTGCACCACTCGGCTGACGACACATTGGACAAGATCGTGCCCGCGGAGCTGGCCCAGAACGTCGCGGTGTGGGCGGCCTTCATCTACACGGTCGCCGACAGCGACATCGACTTCCGTAAGCTCGCAGGAGGCGTCCAATGAGCGGCCCGCTATCCGGACGCCACGTCGCCGTCCTGCTGGGCGGGCTCTCCTCGGAGCGGGAGGTCAGCCTGGTCTCCGGCCGCGAATGCGCCGACGCCCTGGAGCGGCTGGGCGCCAAGGTCAGCCGCGTCGACGCCGGCCGCGACCTGGCCCAGGTGCTGACCAGGCTGAAGCCCGACGTCTGCTTCAACGCCCTGCACGGCGAGTGGGGCGAGGACGGCTGCGTCCAGGGGGTGCTGGAGACGTTGGCGATCCCCTATACCCACTCCGGCGTGCTGGCGTCCGCGCTTGCGATGGACAAAGCCAAGGCCAAGGCGGTCCTGGCGGCGGCCGGTGTCACCGTTCCGGGCGGCGGGCTCTTCAACCGCTTCGAGGCCGCGCGGGACCACGTCCTGCCGCCGCCCTACGTGGTGAAGCCGAACGCCGAGGGCTCGTCGGTCGGGGTGTTCCTGGTGATGGACGGCGCCAACCGTCCGCCGCAGGAGATCATCGCGCCGTCCTGGACCTTCGGCGAAGAGGTGATGATCGAGCCCTACATCCGCGGCAAGGAGCTCGCGGTGGGCGTGATGGACGGCAAGGCGATGACCGTCACCGACATTATTCCGCGCACAGGTTTCTACGACTATGAGGCCAAGTACGGCGAAGGTGGTTCGGAGCACGTCGTGCCCGCCGATATTCCACCCCATGCCTTTGAAAAAGCTCTGAGAATGAGCGAGATGGCGCACGCGGCCCTTGGTTGCCGAGGCGTTACCCGCTCTGACCTTCGTTATGACGATATTAACGACGTTCTGGTCCTCCTAGAGGTCAATACCCAGCCCGGTATGACGCCCACTTCGCTCATCCCTGAGCAGGCGGCGCTGCAGGGCGTGGATTTCGACCGTTTGGTGCTTTGGATCACGGAGGACGCGTATGCCCGCGGCGGTGCGGGGGGGACCCAAGAGGCCAGTTAAGCCTCGGGCAACAGCGCCCCCCAGCTCGAGGCAGCGTCAGCCAGGCCCGGCGCCCGCGCGCCAGGGCCCCGGCCTTTCGGCGAAGTGGATCCTGGCCGGCGCCGCGGGGGTGCTGACCCTGGCGCTCGGCGTCACCCTGGCCACCGGCCATCGCGGCGAACATCTGGCGCAGGCGACCGGCTCGGCCATCGACGGCAAGTTCGGCGACGCGGGCTTCCGCCTGAAGGCGATCCACGTCGAGGGCGCCTCGCCCATGGCCACCGCCGACATCATCAAGACCGCCGGCCTCTACAAAGACCAGCCGCTGCTCGGCATGGACCTCGAGGCGCTGCGCAAGCGCGTCGAGACGGTCGGCTGGGTGAAGGAAGCCCGCATCGTCCGCCTCCTGCCCGACACCCTGGTGGTCGCGGTCAAGGAACGCCGGCAACTCGCCGTCTGGCAGCACGCCGGGCGTCAGTTCGTGATCGACGACCACGGCCAGGTGATCCCCGAGGCCGACGCCAAGCGCTTCTCCACCCTGCCGCTGGTGGTGGGCGAGGGCGGCGCCGAGCACGCGCCGGAGATCCTGCCGATCGTCGCCCAGCGCCCGAAGCTGATGGAGCGCATGGACGCCCTGGTCCGCGTCGACGACCGCCGCTGGGACCTGCGCATGAAGGACGGCTCGCTGATCCAGCTGCCCGCGGTCGGCGAGGAAGAGTCGCTCATGCGGCTCGAACAGCTCGACCAACGCTCGCGGATCATGGAGCTCGGCTTCGAGCGCATCGACCTTCGCAACCCCGACGTCGTGGCCGTGCGGCCCCGCCAAGCCCCTCCGCCCGGCCACCTCGCGGCCGACGGAATCTAAGACGCTATAGAGAGACGGAAGACCGACGGATGCTGAACCTGGCGACCCGCCCTGAGGAGAAGAAGCCCCGCGCCGAGGCGAGGAGCCATGACGGGCGCGAGGGTCTCAAGGCTGCCCTGGTGCGTCCCCCGGTGGTCGCAGCCGTCGACCTCGGCGCCTCGAAGGTCTCCTGCTTCATCATGAAGCCCGACGGCGTTCGCCGCGGCGACCGCACCCTCACCACGGCCGGCGTCGGCTACGTTCAGTCGCGCGGCATCCGCGGCGGCTCGATCATCAACCTCGACGAAGCCTCCGACGCCATCGCTCAGGCCGTCGAGCGGGCCGAGAACGTCGCGGGCGTCAACGTGCAGGGCGTGACCGTCGCCACCGCCGGCGGCCAGCTCACCTCGCACCGCGTGGCCGGCCGGGTCTCCATCGGCGCGCGGCCGATCTCCGACAACGACCTGGTGCGCGCGATCAGCCATGCTTTGGCGCAGATCAAGCTGCCGGGCCGCCGGGCCGCCCACATCCTGCCGATCGCCTGGTCGGTGGACGGGCAGGGCGGGGTGCGCGACCCGCGCGCCATGTTCGGCCGCACGCTCGGCGTCGAGCTGCTGGTGGTCTCGGTTTCCGAGGCCGTCTTCCAGACCCTGGGCGCCTGCGTCGAGCGCGCCCACCTGCAGTTCGACGGCGTGGTCGCCGCTCCCTTCGTCTCGGCGCTCGCCGCGCTGGAGGAAGACGAGATGGACCTGGGCAGCGTCTGCATCGACATGGGCGGCGGCTCGACCTCCGCGGCGGTCTTCAACCTGGGCTCAGTGGTCCACGTCGAGACCGTGCCGGTCGGCGGCCAGCATGTGACCCAGGATATCGCCCGTGGCCTCTCCACCTCCATCGCCGGCGCCGAGCGGATCAAGACCCTGCACGGCTCGGCCATCGCCTCGGCCAACGAGGACCGCGAGATGATCGAGGCTCCCCCTCGCGGCGACGATCCGGGCGCGGGTCCGGTCATCGCGCCCCGCTCCCTGCTGAAGGGCATCATCGCGCCTCGCGTGGAAGAGACCCTCGAACTGCTGCGCGACCGGCTGAAGTCGTCCGGCTGCCCCATCGAGCCTGGCGCGGGCCTGGTGCTGACCGGCGGCGCGAGCCAGCTGGCCGGCGTCCGCGAAGTGGCCGTGCGGGTGTTCGACCGGCCGGTGCGCCTGGGCCGTCCGCGCCGCGTGCCGCACCTGGCAGACGCCGCCTCGGGCCCGGCCTTCACCGCCGCCGCCGGCATCCTGCACCGCGCCGCCTTCGGGCCCCGCGAAGCGGTCTCCGCCAAAGCCCTGGCCTCGGCCAAGCTGCGCCGCGAGCCCCTCGACCCCCGCGCGAACCCGGTGGCCAAGGCCGCCGCCTGGTTGCGCGAGAACCTTTAGGTCTTATCCACGACAAAATCGGCTAGGGAGTCGGGTTGCCGACGCTCGACCGCGATTCGGCTTACGCATTGCAGATCAAGGGTTTTTTTCCCCTAAGCGAAGCTCGACGGAATCGCGACTCACGCTATGCGATTAACACTCGATTAAGGGTGTCGGCGCGTAATTAACGCATCCTTACCAGGGGTGCTTCGGCGGGCGGATTCGCCAGGCTCCCAGGTCGCATATCGGAAGGACGCAGGGATTCCATGGCCATCGCACTTTCAGCGCCGCGCGCGACAGAATTGAAGCCGCGGATCGTGGTGTTCGGCGTCGGCGGGGCCGGCGGCAACGCGGTCAACAACATGATCGAGGCCGGGCTGGAAGGCGTGGAGTTCGTGGTCGCGAACACCGACGCCCAGCAGCTGGCCTTCGCCAAGACCGAGCGCCGCATCCAGCTCGGCGTCCTGGCGACGCAGGGACTCGGCGCGGGAGCCCATCCTGAGATCGGCATGAGCGCGGCCGAGGAGAGCATCCCCGAGATCGGCGAGCACCTCGACGGCGCCCACATGGTGTTCATCACCGCCGGCATGGGCGGCGGCACCGGCACCGGGGCCGCCCCGATCATCGCCAAGTGCGCGCGTGAACGCGGCATCCTGACGGTGGGCGTAGTCACCAAGCCGTTCCACTTCGAGGGCCGCCACCGCATGCGCCTGGCCGACGCCGGCATCAGCGAGCTGCAGCGCTACGTCGACACCCTGATCGTCATCCCGAACCAGAACCTGTTCCGCGTCGCCAACGAGCGGACGACCTTCGCCGAAGCCTTCGGCATGGCCGACCAGGTGCTGCACTCGGGCGTGCGTTCGATCACCGACCTGATGGTGCTGCCGGGCCTGATCAACCTCGACTTCGCCGACGTCCGTACGGTGATGACCGAGATGGGCAAGGCGATGATGGGCACGGGCGAAGCGACCGGCGACGACCGTGCGCTGATGGCCGCCCACAACGCGATCCAGAACCCGCTGCTCGACGAAGTCTCGCTGAAGGGCGCCAAGGCGGTGCTGGTCAACGTCACCGGCGGCCTCGACATGACGCTGCTGGAAGTCGACGAGGCGGCCAACGCCATCTCTGAGCAGGTCGACCCGGAGGCCAACATCATCTTCGGCGCGGCCTTCGACCCGTCGCTCGACGGCATGATCCGCGTCTCGGTGGTCGCCACCGGCATGGACGGCGCCTCCATCGCGGCCATCGAGCCGAAGATGGAACGCCGCGCGATGACCGCTCCGCCGCTGATGGCCGACACCCGGCCCGCCGCCGAAACGGCCGGTGCGTTCGGCGCGCCCGCGCCTGCGCCCGCCTACGGCGAGCCCGTCCTGGCCTCGGAAACCGCCGAGGAAGAGCAGCCCGACCTCTACTCCGCCCCGCCGGTCGCTCCGGTCACGGCAGAGGCCCAGCCCATGACCCGCATCGTCGATCCGTCCGTCGCCGAGGAAGACGACGCGCCGCTGTTCGCCGAGCCCACCTACGAGGAGCGCCGTCCGCGCGGCGGGTTCCTCAGCCTGTTCGGCGGCCGTCCGCGCTACGACGCGCCCAGCCACCAGCCGCAACAGGCGCAGCCTCGCCCGGCGCCCAGCCGCGGCGGCGCGCAGCCCGTGGAAGCCGCTGCGCCCGAGGAGGAAGCCGATGCCGGCGAGGACCTGGAAATTCCCTCGTTCCTGCGTCGACTGGCAAACTAGCTAACACAAAATAGTCATATTTTTCCAAGCGCTGCGAGAGCCAGCCGGCTTTCGCGGCGCTTGTCGTTTACGCTTTCCGTTAACGCTTCCGGAACCGAAATAAAGCGAAACAGGAAGTGCTTTGCTGCGTCGCACCAATCGGCCTACTCGGCAGATGGGCGCTTCGCGGTCGTCGAGAGCGGCGCCCGAGTTTCTGGCCCAGATTGCAGGAAGGTCCCAGCGTGGCTGCAGACGGTTTCCAGAGCGGGGCATTCCAACACACTGTGCGGTCGCCGGCGGTTTTCGCAGGCGTGGGCGTTCACACCGGCGCCTACACGCACGTCGCCGTCCGCGCCGCGGCGGCTGACAGCGGCATCATCTTTGTACGCACCGACATCACCGACCGGGACAACTGCGTGCCGGCCTCGGCCGAGGCCGTCTGCAAGACCCAGCTCGGCACCGTGATCACCAACGACGCCGGCGTCACCGTCTCGACCATCGAGCACCTGATGGCCGCCATGGTGATGATGGGCATCGACAATGCCGTGGTCGAGCTGGACGGGCCGGAGA
>JBOHKZ010000045.1:0-13242 GCA_050729355.1 Phenylobacterium sp.
GGTGAAGGGCGACCGCGACCCGGGCTACGGCTCCACGTCGAAGATGCTGGCCGAGGCCGCCATCTGCCTGGTCAAGGACTGCGCCCACGTCCCCGGCGGGGTCTGGGTGCCCGGCGCGGCCATGGGCTCCAACCTCATCCACCGGCTACAGAAGAACGCCGGCCTGACCTTCACGGTCGAGAGCTAGCGACCCTCCTCAGCAGCGGTAGCGACTGCGGACCAGAACCTCGTCCTGGATGTAGGGGTCCCAGACCCAGCGCGCGCTCTCGCAGGTCCGCTGCACGTAGCGGGGCCGGGCGTAGTACCGGTCGCCGTAATATGGGTCGTAAGCATAGCCGCGGGCGTAGTAGCCGTTGTTGTAGGCGTAGGGCCGGTTGTTGCTGGCGATCGCCGCGCCCAGCGCCAGGCCCACGGCGCCGGCCGCAATCGCCACGCCCGCGTCGTTGCCATGGTGATGACCGCCGTAATAGCCGCCGTTGTAATAGCCATGCGGCCTCGCTTGCGCCGGCGCAGCGGTCGCGGCGACGGCGCCGCCGAAGGTCAGGGCCGCCATTGCGGCGGTGAGAGACTTTCGCACTTCAGTCTCCTTTCGAAAGCTGTCGGCCCCGGATGGGCCGAGATCATCTCCAGGGTTAAGGAAACCTGTCTGAACGCGGCCTGAACGTGCGGGTCAGGCGGCCGGTTGCGCGAGCCCCTCGTGCTCCAGGGCCAGGGTCACCGCCGGCCGCGCCCTCATCCGTTCCGAATAGGCCGCCAGCGCGGGCGGGATCGTCACGCCGGTGTGCGAGGACCACATCAGCATCACGAACAGATAGGCGTCGGCGACCGTCGCGGCGTCGCCCAGCAGGTAGTCGGACTTCAGGTTGTCGGCCAGGAAGGTCAGCCGCTTGTTGATCTGCTCGCCCGCCGCGGCCTTGTCCGCGTCGCTGGCGCCGCTGAAGAACGGCTTGAAGGCCTTGTGGATCTCGGTGGAGATGAAACCGAGCATCTCGAGCAGCCGGAACCGGCCCATCGGTCCCTTCGGCGCAAGCGCCGGCGACTGGTCGCTGATCCAGCTCAGGATGGCGATGTTCTCGGTCAGCACGTCGCCGTTGTCGAACTGCAGCGCCGGCACATAGCCCTTCGGATTGATCTGGCTGTAGTCGGCCCCTTCCTCGGTGCGCTTGGCCTTGAGGTCGACCCGCACCCGGGCGAACTTCAGGCCCGCCTCGTGCAGCGCGATGTGGTCGGCCAGGCTGCAGGCGCCCGGGGAATAAAAGAGCTTCATCGTCTTCGAACCTTCCTGGTTTGCCGGGGAGAATGCCCGGTCGATCCGCGGCGTTCCCCCGCGTCACGGTGGACGGGCGGCCTTGGCGGGCGCCAAGCTGGCGCCAACCAGGAAGAGGGTGCGCACATGAAGGACTTCGCAGGCAAGATCGCCGTGGTCACCGGCGGCGGCACGGGCATGGGCCGCGAGCTGGTCCGCCAGCTTGTCGCCGAGGGCTGCAACGTCGCCATGTGCGACGTCTCCGCCAAGAACATGGCCGAGACGGTCCGCCTGGTCGCCGAGGACCGCCCGCCGCAGGGGACCCGCGTCACCAGCCACATCGCCGACGTCTCCGACGAGAGCCAGCTGATCCGCTTCAAGGACGAGATCGCCGAGCAGCACGAGACCGACAAGATCCACCTGCTGTTCAACAACGCCGGGATCGGCGGCGGCGGCAGCCTGTTCAACGACAGCCGCGAGGACTGGGAGCGGACCTTCAACGTCTGCTGGGGCGGGGTCTATCTGGGCGTGCGCACCTTCCTGCCGATGCTGCAGGCCGCCGACGAGGCGCACATCGTCAACACCTCCAGCGTTAACGGCTTCTGGGCCAGCCTCGGCCCTAACGTCAGCCACACCGCCTACGCGGCCGCCAAGTTCGCGGTGAAGGGCTTCACTGAGGCCCTGATCACCGACCTCGCCCTGAACGCCCCGCACATCAAATGCTCGGTGGTCATGCCGGGCCACATCGGCACCTCGATCGTCGCCAACTCCCGCAAGGTGATGACCCGCCGCGACGAGGACGACCTCAGCGTCGAGGACATCGCCCGCGCCCGCGAGCGCCTGGCGAAGGCCGGCCTCAACGTCAGCGAACTCGCCGACAGCGCCGTCCAGGCCATGGCCGCCGAACAGCACCGCCGCTTCCTGGAGGAGGCGCCGACCACCGCGGGCCAGGCCGCCACCATCATCCTCGAAGGCGTCCGCGCCGAGCGCTGGCGCATCCTGGTCGGCGAGGACGCCCATCGCATGGACCAGCTCGTCCGCAACGATCCCGAAGCCGCCTACACCCCCGAATTCTTCGGCGTCCTCGCACAGGAAGTCGGCTGGCGACTGGGGAGCTAGCGGCCGGCGGCACACCCGCTCTCGACATCCAACACCTTCTAACGCCGGGCCGCGGAGCGCATCGGCTAGCCTCTCCACGTTGCGACCGCTCAGCAGTCGCTCACGGTAGAGTCCGAGGGTTTTTACGGATGGAGCGTCTAGCGTCCGACTTCCAATGTCCCGCCCTGCGTGGGGCGCTCGCCGTCTCCTCCCGTCGCGTCGCCGCTGCTGGAGGGTAAAATGCGAAAAGCGTTCAAAGGGCCGCTTGAGCCCGGCGGCCCGCATGGGTCGACCGATCCGCAGGCAGACGACCGAGCCATCAGCCGACGGAAGCTTCTAGGCGTCTCGCTGGTCGGGGCTGTCGGCGCCGTGGGCGCTTCGGCGGCCGCGCCGCTGCGCGACGGGCAACTGGGCGCTCCGCCTCAGGAGTTCCACGGCGCCATGCCGTGGCGCGAAGGCGCGGCCGACGCGCCGCTGCCCGCTGAAGGCGGCGGCTTCCACTTCTTCACGACCCAGGAGCTGGCCTTCATCGAGCCGGCGATCGATCGGCTGATCCCGCCGGATCCGACCGGACCCAGCGCCAGCGAAGCCAATGTGCAGGTCTTCATCGACCGCCAGCTCGCCGGTCTCTACGGGCGCGGCGACCACTTCTACCTCGGCGGTCCCTGGCCGAAGGGCGTGCCCGAGCAGGGGTACCAAAGCCGGCTCAGCCCCGCGCAGATGTACCGTCAGACCATCCCCGCCATCGAGCGCCACGTCGGCGGCGCCTACTCCGGGAAGGCGTTCAAGGGTCTCTCGGCGGACCAGCAGGACGAGGTGCTGAAAGGCCTGGACAGCGGCAAGCTGAAACTGCCCGACGCGGACGGCCAGGCCTTCTTCGGCATGTTCCTGCAGAACACCCTCGAAGGCTATTTCTCCGACCCGCTCTACGGCGGCAACAAGGACATGGCCGCCTGGAAGATGATCGGCTTTCCCGGCGCCCACTACGACTACGCGGAATGGGCGCCGCGTCACGGCGAGCGGGTTCCGTTCCCGCCGGTCGGGATCATGGGCCGGCCCGGCTGGTCGGCGGGAGGCTGAACGATGGCCAAGCAACTTCCTTCCGTCGACGTCGTGCTCGTGGGCTTCGGCTGGACCGGCGCGATCATGGGCCAGCAGCTCTGCGACGAGGGCCTCGAGGTCCTGGCGCTGGAGCGCGGCGTCTGGCGCGACACCCCCACCGATTTCGCCTCCACCTTCGCGCAGGACGAACTGCGCTACATGTGGCGCCACCACCTGTTCCAGAACCTGGCGCAGGACACCCTGACCATCCGCAACAACGTCAACCAGCAGGCGCTGCCGATGCGCCGGCTGGGCTCGTTCCTGCTGGGCACCGGCGTGGGCGGCGCTGGCGTCCACTGGAACGGCCAGATCTGGCGGTTCCTCCCCACCGACCTGAAGGCCCGCACCCACAACCTGGAGCGCTACGGCAAGGCGGTGGTCGACGCCTACGACATGACCGTCCAGGACTATCCGCTCACCTGGGAAGAGCTCGAACCGCACTACGACACCTTCGAGAAGATCTGCGGCACGACCGGCAAGGCCGGCAATCTCAACGGCCAGATCCAGGCGGGCGGCAATCCGTTCGAGGGCAAACGCTCCAGCGAGTACCCCAACCCGCCGTTGCCCTACACCTACGGCCCGGCGCTGTTCGCCAAGGCCGCGGACAACATGGGCTACAAGTCCTTCCCGCAGCCGACCGGCAACATGTCGCGGCCCTACACCAACCCACTCGGCGCCCAGCTTGGCCAGTGCACCTATTGCGGGTTCTGCGAGAAGTTCGGCTGCGGCAACTATTCCAAGGCGACGGCGCAGACGACGATCCTGCCGTACCTGATGACCAAGCCGAATTTCACCCTGCGCACCGAGTGCGAGGTCCTCAAGGTCGAGCGGACGCCGGACGGCAAGCGCGCCACCGGCGTGACCTACATCAACAGCGCCGGCGAGACCTTCTTCCAGCCGGCGGAGATCGTGATCCTGTCGGCCTATGTGCTGCAGAACGTGCGGCTGCTGCTGCTGTCCGGCATCGGCCAGCCCTACGATCCCGTGACCGGCGAGGGCGTGGTCGGCAAGAACTACGCCTACCAGACGATGGGCTCGGTCAACGTCTTCTTCGACGACAAGATCCTGAACCCGTTCATCGGCGCCGGCGCCCTGGCCTCGACCGTCGACGAGTTCAACGGCGACAACTTCGACCACTCCGGCCTGGGCTTCATAGGCGGCGCCTACATCGCCCAGATGAACACCGGCGGCCGGCCGATCGAGATGATCTACACCAAGACCGGCACGCCCCGGTGGGGCCTGAAATGGAAGCAGGAGGCGGCAAAGAACTACCTGCGCTCGCTCAACCTCAGCATCCACGGCTCGATGATGGCGCACCGCGGCAACTACCTGGACCTCGACCCGACCTACCGCGACGCTTTCGGCCGGCCGATGCTGCGCATGACCTTCGACTTCTCCGACAACGAGCGGAAGATGTCGGCCTTCGTCGTCGGCAAGGCCGCCGAGATCGGCCGGGCCATGGAGGGCGCCTCCGCCGTCAAGGCCACGCCCCGCACAGGCTCGTGGAACGTCGTCCCTTACCAGACCACCCACAACACCGGCGGCACGATCGCCGGCGACAATCCCAAGACCAGCGTGCTCAACAAGTACCTCCAGAGCTGGGACGTCTCGAACCTCTTCGTCACCGGTTCGGGCGCCTTCCCGCAGAACGCCGGCTACAACCCCACCGGCACGGTCGCAGCACTCGCCTATCACTCGGCGGCGGCGATCCGGCAGCAGTACCTCAAGCGTCCCGGTCCCCTGGTTCAGGTTTGAGGTGCGGCCATGCCTCGCGCCACGAGCATCACTTTGGCCGGCCTGGCGGTCACGATCGCCGGCGTCAGCTACGCAGCGCTGGCTTTCAGCCAGGGGCTGACGCCGCGGATGTCCACCAGGCCGCTGCCGCTGCCGGTGTTCCTTACCCAACCGATTGCTGACGGTACGCCAAACGCCGAACAGCTGCGGCGCGGTCAGTACCTCGTGCGCGTGGGCGATTGCGCATCCTGCCACACGCCTGACAACGGGGCTCCGTTCTCCGGCGGGTTCGGCCTGAACACGCCGTTCGGGACGATCTATTCCACGAACCTGACCTCGGATGCGGAAACCGGGATCGGCCGGATGAGCCCGGACACCTTCTACGCCGCCCTGCACAACGGCGTGGGTCCGACGGGCGCCCAGATCTATCCGGCGATGCCCTACACCTACTACACGCGCATCACCCGCGCCGACTCGGACGCGATGCTCGCCTACCTCAAGACGACGCCGCCCGTCGTCTCGCGGCAGCCGACGAACAAGCTGCCGTTCCCGCTCAACATCCGCTTCCTGGTGAAGGGCTGGAACCTGCTCTACTTCCGTCCCGGCACGTTCACGTCCGACGCCGGCAAGTCCGCGGAGTGGAACCGCGGCGCCTATCTCGTCAACGGTCTTGGCCATTGCGGCGGCTGCCACACGCCCAAGAACTTCCTGGCCGGGGACAAGACCCGCCAGCCGCTGCACGGCGGCAACCTAGACAACTGGGTCGCCCCGGACCTGACCGCGAATACGCGGACGGGCCTGGGCTCCTGGAGCCACGACGAGGTCATCGAGTACCTGAAGACCGGCCGAAACGCGCGCGCCAACGCCGGCGGCGCGATGGCCGAGGTGGTGTCCTACTCGACCTCGCTGTTGGCCGACGCGGACCTGCGCGCCATCGCCGTCTACCTGAAGGACCAGCCGGCCAGTCCCGTTGTGAGCGTCCGCAGCCCTGACCCCGCCGCCATGCGCCGGGGCGAGGCGATCTACAGCGACGCCTGCGCCTCGTGCCACCTGCTGAAGGGCGTCGGTCAGGCGAAGACCTTCGCGCCGCTGGCCGGCAACGCGGTGGTGCAGCAGTCGGACCCGACCGGGGTGATGCACCTGATCCTGGCCGGCTCGCGCACCGCGCCGACGGCGACGCGGCCGTCGCCGCTCTCCATGCCGAGCTTCGCCTGGAAGCTCACGGATCATCAGATCGCCGACGTCTCGACCTACGTCCGCAACAGTTGGGGGAACCAGGCGCCGGCAGTCTCCGCCGCGAAAGTCGCCGATCTGCGCAGGCGGCTGAACCTGAAGACGGTCAGGCTCACGGACAATTCTGGCGACCACCCCGCCAAGCCCTGAAGGGGAAACCGCAACCCAACCTTTGACGGAGGACGGGAGATGGCAGGCAGAACCGCGCCGCTTGGCGGCGCAGCCATCGGCATAATGCTGGCTTGCAGTCCGGACGTCAGCGACGCCCAGACGCGCCGCCGCCAGCCGGCGACGCCCTCGGCGGTCGAGCAGAAGGTCGATTCGCTCAGCCGAACGGTCGAGGCGCTGGACGCCCGCCTGGCCGAGGAGACCCGGGCCCGCCAGGCGATGGAGGCCCAGCTTCGCGACGCCAAGGCCGACGCCGCGGCCTCCCGCGCCGAGGCCCGGTCCGCTCGCGCCGAGCTGGATGCGCAGATCAAGACCATCCCCGGCGTCGCCGATGCGGCGATCGAGAGGCAGGCCCAGACCGGTCCGGGCTTCCGCTTCCGGGGCATCACCATCACGCCCGGCGGGTTCCTGGCGGCCGAGGGCATCTACCGCTCGAAGAACCTGGCCTCGGACATCTCGTCCAACTTCACCCGGATCCCGTTCGACAATTCGCCCTTGGCCCACATGGACGAAACCCGGCTCACGGCCCGCCAGACCCGGCTGTCGCTGCTGGCCCAAGGCGACATCAACGAGCACACCCGCGCTGCGTTCTACGGCGAGTTCGATTTCCAGGCCGCCGCCCAGACCGCCAATTCCAACGAGAGCAACTCGTTCAACCCGCGCATCCGGCACCTCTACGGGACCATCGACTGGAACGACTCCGGCTGGCACCTGCTGGCCGGTCAGAACTGGTCACTCGTCACCCTGAACACCAAGGGCATCACGCCGCGCAACGAGGCGCCGCCGCCGCAGATCGACGGCCAGTACATCCCGGGCTTCGTCTGGGCCCGCCAGGCGCAGCTTCGCCTGGTGAAGGACTTCAACGGCCTCGTCTGGGGGGCGGTGTCGCTCGAGAACCCGCAGACGACCTTCGCCGCCACGGCCACTGGGATCAGCAGCGTGGCGAGCGGGATTACGGTGCTCAGCGTCACGCCAGGAGCCACCGGCTTCGACAGCGCAAACAGCCTCTCGCTGAACCACCTGCCCGACGTCGTCGGCAAGGTCGTCTTCGAGCCGACTATCGGCGGCAAGCGCCCCTTGCACCTGGAGGCGTTCGGGCTCTGGCGGAGCTACGAGGTGCGGGTGAACGCCGCGCCGGGGAACGCGCTCGGCCTGACCCCCGGCGCCTTCACTGCGCAAGGGCAGGGGGGCGGCTTTGGCGGCAGCGTGATGTGGACCGCCATCCCGGGCCGGCTTGATCTGCAAGGCTCCGTGCTCTCCGGCAGCGGCGTCGGCCGCTATGGCAGCACCCAGCTTCCCGACGTCACCCTCAAGCCCGATGGGGACGTGGCGCCGATCAAGGAGACCATGTACCTCGTCGGCGCGACCTGGCACGCGACGCCGGCGCTGGACTTCTATCTGTTCGGCGGCGAGGAGCGGCAGAAGTCCAAGTTCTACGACAATGCGGCCGGCCACTTTGGCTACGGCAATCCGGCCGCGACCTTCACCGAGACGGGTTGCACGACAGAGGGCGGGACCTGTTCCCCCAACATCCGCAAGGTGTCGCAGATCACGGTCGGCGCTTGGCAGAAGGCCTTCACCGGCTCCTACGGTCAGATCCGCCTGGGCCTGCAGTACTCGCACACCCGGCTGACCGGCTTCTCGGGGCGTGACGGCTTCGTCCCCAAGACCTCGGACGACATGGTCTTCACCAGCTTCCGCTACTACCTCCCGACGCCCTGATCGGCGTCGTTCGCGAACCATCGCATGCGGTAGGCCTCGATCGCCGTCTCACCCAGTTTGTCGAGCAGGCGGTAGTTGACGACGGCGCCCACCGGCGCGCCGATCAGCGGGATCATCTGGGCCATTTTCGCCAGGTCGATATAGTCGCGGTACTCCTGCTGGAACTTGCGCCAGTCGACCCCGTCCAGCGTCGCCGGGTGGGTCTTGCCCTTCCAGTCCGCCATGGCCGCCAGCACGTCGCGGCGGTGGTCGGCGCCTGAGAACGCCAGCTGGAAGATCGACAGGACATAGAGCCGCTCGGAGAGCTGCGCCCCGTCGTGGCCATAGAGCGCCGCGATATCGAACAGCAGCTTGATCTTGGTGGCGATGAGGGTCGGGAATTCGGCCAGCGACAGCGCGAACCCGCCAGCCCCCGCCACCCCGCCCTCGGCCGCCGCGGCCGCGCGATAGGCGCTGATCCGCCCGCGCACCTGCGCCTCGCGCGCACTCAGCGAACCCTCCCGCAGCGGCTTGGCCGTCGTCAGGTCCGAGCCCACGACAATCGCCCGGGTCAGCCGCTCGATCACCGCGGTGTCGGCGACGTGCACCTTCTCCGGGATTACCCGGTTGATCCGGCCCTGCACCCCGCGCGAGGCCCGGTCCAGCAGCGAGGGACCCTTGTCCATCTTCGCCAGCCAGGCGGCGAGTTCCTCGCGCGCCAGGGTTTCGTAGGCGGCCTCGTCGATCACGGGGGGCGGGGCAGGGGCGGCGGGCGTCGTCGTCATTCCCTAGAAATGGCCTGAACCGAGCCGACGGCAAGTCTGCGGCGCCTCAAGGCGCAGCTTCGGGGCTTGGCCTGATAGTGTTGCAGGGTTGAAACGCGCAGCGTTTGTCTGGCGCCGCGTCCTGGCGCAAGACGCGGGTTTTTCAAATGATGCGAGAGTTTGTCGGGTTTGTTCTGGCCTTCGCGGTCGGCGTCGCACTCATCCCTGGCCAGGCGTTGGCCACGCCGCCGCCCAAGCCAGTCTCCGACATGATCGACGCCGCGGCCGGCGATCCCGCCGCCCTGAAAGCCGTGGTCGAGGCGGCCAAGAAAACCAATCCCGACTCCATCGCCGAGATCGACGCCCAGGTCGCAGGACTCGGCGAGCGCGCCAAGGCCGACAAGGAAGCCAAGATGGCCAGCCAGAGCTTCCTGGAAGGCTGGCACGGAAAGGGCGAGATCGGCGGCGCCATCTCCACCGGCAACACCAGCGACCGTGGCCTGGCGGTGGGCTTAGGGTTCGAGAAGGAGACGCTGAAATGGCGTCACACCATCGAACTGGCCGCCGACTACCAGAAGACCGAGGGCGAGGTCACCAAGGAGCGCTATTTCGCGGGCTATACCGGCGCCTACAAGTTCAGCGAGCGCATCTATGTGGTCGGCGTGTTGTCGGCCGAACAGGACAAGTTCGCGGGGTTCAAGAGCCGCTTCACCGAGGGCCTGGGCATCGGCTACCAGGTCATCGATCGCCCGGACCTGAAGTTCAGCGTCGAGGCCGGCCCAGCGTTGCGCCAGACCAACTTCTATTTCGCCGAGGACGAGAACAACCTCGCGGGCCGCATCGCCGGCAACCTGTCGTGGAATATCACTCCGGACACGGTCTTCACCGAGACCGCCTCGGCCTACTTCGCCTCGGACACCAACTCGATCGAGTCGACCACCGCCATCACCACCAAGCTGATGGGCAACCTGTCCGGCCGGGCCTCTTACAACATCCGCTACGAGACCGACCCGCCGTTCGGCCGCGAGGATACCGACACCACGACCCGCCTCACCGTCGTCTACAGCTTCTAAGGAGGAAGCCATGGGCCTTCTGGATCAGGTTATGAACAGCGTGACCGGCGGTCCCGGCGCGCGAAAACCCGGGCTCGGCGGCACCATCGCGGCCGGCGTGGTCCTGGCGCTGGCGGTCAAGGCGGTGCGGAGCTTCGAGGCCAAGCGCGCGGCCGAGGGTGCGGGCCAGCCGGCCGGCGCGGAGCCCAAGGAGGGCGGCCTGCTCGGCGGCCTGGGCGGCATGCTGGGTGGACTGGGCGGCGCCGGCGCGCTCGGCGCCCTGGTCGCTCAGTTGCAGCAGAACGGGCTCGGCCAGCAGGTCAATTCCTGGATCGGCCACGGCAAGAACCAGCCGGTGGCGCCGCACGAACTCGCCGACGCGCTGGGCGACGACACCCTGCAGCACCTGCAGGACCAGACCGGCATGCCCCGCGACACCCTGCTGAGGGAGCTCGCGCAGAACCTGCCCGACGCAGTCCACGAGATCACCCCGGACGGCCGCGAGCCCAACGACGCCGAGCTGCAGAAGATCGCCGCCAAGCCAACTACGTCCTGACGGCTCTCAGAACGCCGGGTCGAAGTTGAAGTAGATCGGGTTCGACAGCCCGACCATGTTTCCGCTCAGCGCCGCCGAGGCGGGAACCTGCGGATAGGGGGTCGGCGGCCCCTCGACCTGCACGCGGTAGTAACTGCGGACCCCCACGGCCGGCGTATCGGTGAAGGCCGCCGCCGTCTCGGCCCCGCCGGTCGCCTGGAAGGTCGCGAACTTCGCGCCGTCCTTCACGACGCTGACGGTGTAGGCCGCGCCCGGAACCGTCTTGCCGACCAGCCGCACCTGGAACCGCACCGGCTTGCCGCTGGCCCGCGTGTTGTCGCCCATCATCAGGTCCATGCACCCGTCGCCGTCGAGGTCGGCTGCGAACTCCACCAGCGGCGCATAGGGATTGGCGCTGACCGAGACCCGCCCGTCGGTCAGCGCCGCCACGACGGCGTCGCGGGTGCGCGCCGTCGCATAGACCCAGGTAGTCGGCGTGCCGACGTTGTTGGCCGGCGCCTGGCGGCTCAGCGGCGTCGCCTGGGCCGGGGTGTCGGGATAGCCGTGGTGGGAGTCGCTGCCGCCGCGGCCCGTCAGCTTGCGGCCCGACTTCAGCATGTCGTCCCAGATCTCGAGCGCGTTGGCGTTCTTCGGCCAGACCGCCGAGTTCCACACCTCCACGGAGTCCACGATGTCGTAGGAGAAGCCGAAGTTGTCCGACCCGCCCGGATGGTTGGCCGACAGGTGGATGCCCAGCGCCTTCTTCACCGCGCCGATCTTCACGTCGCGCTGGTCGCGCACGTCATAGAGCTTCTGGTGGTCGTAGGGCCTGGCCGAGATCGCCGTGCCGTGTCCGCGGTGCGTCGTCCACTCCGCCCCATAGAGCAGCAGGACCTTGTCAGAGCGGTACTCCGGATCGGCCCAGGTGTGGTGCGCCACGTCGCCGTCCACGTGGTTGTCGTGGTCGGAGATCAGCAGGTAGTCCATCCCCACCGCCTCGGCCAAGGCGACGATCTTGCCGACCGGGTTGTTGCTGGAATCCTTGCTGTGCCGCGAGTGGATGTGCAGGTCGCCCTTCAGCCACACCCCGCCGTCCAGGCTGGCGACCGGCGCCGGCGCCGAGCCGCCCAGCGCAAGGCACGCCAGGATCAACCCGGCCGCCAGGAATCCGCGCATGTCCGAAATCTCCCCCGAAGCGAGCCACCGTAGCGCCATATCCACCGCCAGTGCGACAGCCCGATGCGCCCCAGCAACCTGAACGCCAGCTAACCGTCCTCCTCAGCGTTTCCTCAACTTCGAGCGGCTAGGCTCGTCAGCATCCGCCCACTCCAGGGCGCGCGAAGAGGCTACGATCATGGCGAGCGTCGTCGACTGGGCCCTGCTGGACCACACCGCCACCGAGCCGGTGCAGGTCGGCGACATGGTCTCCACCGAGCCCGGCGGCATGCCGATCTACCGCGTCATGGCCGTCAAGGCCGACCGCGCCGTCCTGGAGGACGAGCAACACTCCGCCCCCCGCGACATGCCGCTGGCCGCCTTCCGCTGGCGCGGCGCCCTGCACGCCTAGGGCGTCACGGTCGCCGCTGCGCCAGGACGCCTGGTCGCGCGGGGCCGTCATATTCCAATCCCAGCGTCGCCAGCCGCACGGCCATCGGGCCGTATCGCACCTCCATGGCCGCCAGCGCCTCGTCGAGCTGCGGCGCGGCCGGACCGGCGCCGCCCGGGATCACATAGCGCCCGGGTTTGGCGACCGCATCGGGCAGGATCGTCAGACCGTGGCGTGAGCGCACCGCCGCCCCGCCCTGGTGGGTGGTCACCACCTTGGTGCGATAGCTGCGGCTCCAGGCGTCGCTCCTGAGCGCCAGCGCCACCTCGTCGACCCCGTCAGAGATCGGCGCCTCGACCGTCTCGTGGGTCCAGACGGCGGTCAGCGCCTTCACGCCGGCCGAGACGTCGCCCTTGCGAAGCTGGAAGTCGGCGCTGCGGTGCGCGGGGCTCCAGTCGGCCACGCCCAGCTCCCGCGCCGTCGCCCCGGCCGCCGCCCGTCCGCCGATCGCCTCGACCAGCGCCAGCGACATCGGGATCGAGGCGGTGACGCCGGTGGTCGAGATGATCGGCCCGTCCTGCACGTAGCGGCGGTCACGCACCCAGGTCGTCTGCGGATAAGCCTTCGCCAGCCCCTCCATTGCCGCCCAGTGCGTCGTCGCGCGGCGGTCCTTCAGCAGGCCGGCGTTGGCAAGGACGCGGGCGCCTTCGCAGACCGAGACGATGGTCGCGCCCTTGGCCGCCTGCGCCTGCACCCAGCGGGTCAGCCCCGGCGCCTTGGGCGAGGCCTGCGCCGGCACGATGACGATGTCGGCCCCTTTAGGCTCGGCGGCGTCGAACTCCGCCAGAGTCTGGTCGGCCACGACCTTGAGCGACATCCGCAGCTTGATCGGCCCCGGCGCGGTCGAGAGGCTACGCACATCGGCGACCCCCGAGGCCTTCAGCACGCCATAGGGGATAGTGAAGTCGGTGGTTTCTGCGCCCAGGTTCTCGGCCACGACCACCACCAGCGGGCGGCCGCGGCCGGCCTTCGGCGCGGGCAGCGCCAGGCGGTCGGCGCCGGCG
>JBOHKZ010000046.1:0-38370 GCA_050729355.1 Phenylobacterium sp.
CCCCAGGGAAGGCGGATATAGAGCCCGCCTCGCGCCACGCGGTCCCTTCGTCTATCGGTTAGGACGCCAGGTTTTCAACCTGGAGAGAGGGGTTCGACTCCCCTAGGGACTGCCACGCGAAAACCGCTTCCAGCCAAGCTGGAAAGCCGCGCTGACGGTTGTCGCGCCCCTTACGCCGTAATTTACCCTATTGACCCGCCGCCGTTCACGAGAACAGTGTTATAGTTGGTCCTAATCCGACGTTCGGGACAGGGGTAACGGGCCGAGGGGCAGATGGCTGGTTACGAGTTCGATCAGGTGGAGGTGCAGGCAGAAGCCGTGCGCATCACCGGCCGCGTCAAATGGTTCGACGCCGGCAAAGGCTATGGATTCATAGTCCCCGACGATCCGACACAGACCGATCTCAAGGACGTGCTGCTGCATGTGACGAGCCTGCGCAACGCGGGCCGTGAGCATGCGCTGGAAGGCTCGACCGTGGTCTGCGATGTCGTGCGCCGCCCCAAGGGTTGGCAGGTGCATGAGGTTGTCGAGGTGGACGAGAGTTCGGCGCCGCCGCCGGCCGAACGCCGAACCCGCGACGAGGGGGGCTTCCGCCGCAGCACCGACGGCTTCGGACGCGGCGATGCGTCGGCCCGGCCGGCTACGCGCCGAGCCGCGCTGCCCGCCGGCGGTCCGCTGGAGCGGGCCAAGGTCAAGTGGTTCAATCGCACCAAGGGCTATGGCTTCGTCGTCCGCGATGGCGAGCCCGGCGATATCTTCGTGCATATCGAAACCCTGCGCCGATCGGGTATGGAAGACCTGCAGCCAGGCGAGGACGTCATGGTGCGGTTCGCCGAAGGCCCGAAGGGCCTGGTTGTGGCCGAGATCGAGTCCTCTGGCCTGGGCTGAGAGCTAAGGCGCCTTAGGAGTTTTGATTTCATGTCCCAGACGACCCTCTCGCGGGGCCTCCTCGCGTTGAGCCTGGCGCTTGCGTTCGCAGCGCCGGCCGCCGCCCAGCAGATCCCGCGCATGGATCCCGCCCACTGCGTCGGCCAGCCGGAGATCAAGCCGCTGCAACCCCTGGAGATCGCCACCTCCAAGGGGACGGCGAAGTTCATGGTGGAGTTCGCCGACACCGACCGGACACGCGAATATGGCCTCATGTGCCGCAAGGCGCTCTCGCCCGACCGCGGCATGCTCTTCGACTTCAAGGCGCCGCTGGATGGCGCAGCCTTCTGGATGCGCAATACGCTCATCCCGCTGGACATCATCTACATCAAGCCTGACGGGACGGTGCTGTCGATCGCCCGCAACGTCCCGGCGCTGGACGAGAGCCCGGTGCCGGCCGGCGGCCGTATCCGCGCGGTGCTGGAACTCGCCTCCGGGCGCGCGGCTCAGCTCGGTATTCTTCCGGGGGACCGGATCGTGCACCGGATCTTCCCGCGTGGATGACAGCAAGGACGGGTCTCCACCGCCGCCCGAGGGCTACGTCCCCTCGGAGGGACGCGGCGGGTTTTCGACCCTCAACGGCCCTTATTTCTACAAGCCGAGCGAGGGGCCGACCTCGCACCAGGCCTTCTTCGCTCTGCCTCGCCACGCCAATGGCCTCGGCCTTGTCCATGGCGGCATGCTCTCGGCCTTCCTGGACGGCGTACTGGCCGGCGCAGTGTGGCGAGGAACGGAGCGGGTCGCCGTCACCATCCATCTCTCCATCGACTTCCTGCATATGGCCCGGGTCGGCGAATGGGTGATGGGCGAGGCACGGATGACGCGGGCCACCAGGGAGGTGGCCTTCGCCGAGGGCCGCGCCTACGTCGGGGGCCGCGACGTGGTCCGGGCGTCCGGCGTCTTCAAACTCATGACCCGGGATCGCTAGCCGAGCTGCTGCTTCCGTTTGCGGAAGCTGGAAAACGCCTATATCGCAAGCCCGCCGACGTTTTCGGGGTGTAGCGCAGTCTGGTAGCGCACCTGCTTTGGGAGCAGGGGGTCGGAGGTTCGAATCCTCTCGCCCCGACCACGTCAGCCGATTTTGGGGACTATCATGCTCGCGCGCATCTTCCGCCCGTCCAAGAACGCAATGCAGTCCGGCAAGGGCAACACCCGCGAATGGGTGCTGGAGTTCGAACCGAAGGGCCCCGTGAGATCGGATCCGCTGATGGGCTGGACCGTGACGTCGGACACCGAGTCCAGCCAGGTGCGCCTGGAGTTCGACACCAAGGAAGACGCCGTGCGCTACGCCGTGCAGCACGACATCGCCTTCCAGCTGGTCGATCCCAAGCCGGCGAAACGGATCATCAAGGCCTATGCCGACAACTTCGCCTTTGGCCGTAAGGTGCCCTGGACGCACTAGCTTCCCGAGCTGGCGCCCATAGCTCAACCGGATAGAGCACTCGCCTTCTAAGCGAGCGGTTGCAGGTTCGAGTCCTGCTGGGCGCGCCAGGGTCAGACGAAGGGCGAGCGGTTCTCGTCCAGCGTGATCGTCCAGTCGGCGCGGCTGGGCATCTCCGACAGGATCCAGCGGGTCAGGCGCTCATAGTGGGCGACGAAACGCACGACCTCCTCGTCAGACATCCCCGAGCCGGTGCGTTCCCGCAGCTTGCGCTCCTGTTCGGTGCGCCAGCCCCTCACCACCTCGAAACTCGGGGCCTCCAGCAGGATCAGGTCGTTCAGGCGCGCGAACAGCGCCTGATAGGGCCCGTCGAGCTGTTCGTTGACGTAGCCGCGCCAGACGCCCTTGGGGTCCTCCTCGCGCTCCAGGTCGTTCACCGGGATGCTAAGGGCCGCTGCGCCCTGCGCCAGCGCCCCCAGGCACCAACCCTCGATCAGGACGATGTCGACGGGCGAGGCGACCGTCTCCCAGCTCCCACGCGGCGCGCGATTGTCGGCTCCCTTGTCGAACCGCGGCAGGTTCACCTTGCCCTTCAGGCGCAGCTGTTCGAGCACCGCGCCTGCGAGCTGCACGTCATGCGTTCCGGGCGGGCCGCGGGTCGCCAGTAGGGGGTGCACCTCGCGGGCCAACCGCTGGCGCGCGTCACGGGTCAGGTAGAAGTCGTCGAGCGACAGGGCGACCGTCGAGTAGCCACGCGCTTCGAGCAGCCGCTTCGTGGCGCCCACGATGGTGCTCTTGCCGGAGCCCTGGGGGCCGCAGAGGCCGATGATCGCCGTCCGCCGCTTCACCTGGCGCATGCGTATCGAGCGCGCCGCCAGAGGCTCGCACACCACCTCGACGGTCCGGCGGAAGCTTTCCGGGAGGCCTTCGGAGGCCATGAAGTCGTCGAGCGAGGTGTCGATGATGAGAGCTCCGGTCAGGCCGTCGGCCGTGGACGCGTCCTGTACCTCATCCGCGGCGCTTGGCGTAGACCGCCAGCGCGCCATTCAGGTCGGCGATCAGGTCGTCGGCGTTCTCCAAGCCGATATGCAGGCGGATCAGGGGGCCGGCGTATTCGCGCTTGATCTTGCGGGTCGAAAGCTGCGGATCGCAGGAGACAGCGAGGCTCTCGAAGCCGCCCCATGAGAAGCCGAGGCCGAAAAGCTTCAACTCATCGAGGAAGGCGTGGACGGCCGCCTCCGGGCCCGGCTGCAGGGCGAAAGCGAAGAGCCCGCAGGCGCCGCGGTAGTCACGCGCCCACAGCGCATGGTCGGGACAGCCGGGCAGGGCGGGGTGATAGAGGGCGGCGACCTGCGGCTGGTCGCGCAGCCATGCGGCGATCCTGAGCCCGCTTTCGCCGTGCTTGGCCAGGCGGGTCGGCAGGGTCCTGAGCCCCCGCAGCATCTGGTAGGCGTCCTCGCCGGTCACCGCCCAGCCCAGGTGCAGCACCCCACTCTCCAGCGCATGGACCAGCTTGGGGTCGCGCGCTGCGGCCGATCCCATGAACACGTCGGAGTGGCCGCCGACATATTTGGTGAGCGCCTGCACGGAGATGTCCACGCCATGTTCCAGCGGCTTGAAGAGATAGCCCGCGCCCCAGGTGTTGTCGGCGACTGTCAGGATTCCGCGAGCCTTCGCCGCGGTGGCCACGGCCGCCATGTCCTGCATCTCGAAGGTCAGGGAGCCGGGTGATTCCATCAGGATCAGGCGGGTGGCCTCGCCGGCCATGGCCATCAGATCGTCGGCGGTGGCCTGCGGATCGAAATAGCGCACGCCGATCCCGAACCGCCTCAGGACATGGTCGCAGAACCGTCGGCTGGGTTTGTAGATGGCGTCGGTGACCAGCACCTCGTCGCCGGCCTTCAGCACGGCCAGCAGGGCGCCGGTCAGCGCCGCGAGGCCTGACGGATAGAGGGTGACGGACTTGGCGACCTCCATCTGGGCCAGCGCGTCCTGCAGGGCGGCCTGTGCGGCCAAGCCCTGGCGGCCATAGGTGAGGTAGCTGTCATCGTCATAGAGGCTGGCGGCATTGGGCAGCAGCACCGTCGACCCCTTCTGGATCGGCGGTCCCACCGTCTTGGCCAGGGTCTTCGGCGAGGCGCCGGCGCGGATCAGGCGGGTCTCATCATCCATACGGGTTGCGGGCGCCTGCACTGCCGGGCGAGAGTGCCCGGGTGCACTTAGAGCGCTTGGGTCTCCCCGTTTCAAGGATCAGAGGAAAGCGATGAAGCGCCTCGTGGCGGCGGCGATCTTGGTCCTGAGCTTGGGCGCCTGCGATGGACCGTCGAAGCCGCCGCCAGTGGCCCCGACGCCGGACAAGGCTGCGCCGGCAGTCGCGGCAGCCTACAAGGCGACGCCCAGCCCGACGCTGGAGGCGGTGCGCAAGCGAGGGTACCTGACCTGCGGCGTGCACCCCGGCCTGCCGGGCTTCGCATTTCCGGACGTGCACGGCGTCTGGCGCGGGTTCGATGTGGATATCTGCCGCGCCGTGGCCGCCGCGGTGCTGGGCGATGCGCAAAAGGTGCGCTTCACGCCGATCACCGCCCAGGACCGCTTCAGCGCCCTGCAGAAGGGTCGCATCGACATCCTGTCGCGCAACACCTCCTGGACGCTCGCCCGCGACGCCGGGCTGGGCCTCGACTTCGCGGCCATCACCTATTTTGACGGCCAGGGTTTCCTGGCGCCCAAGTCACTTGGTCTGGCCAGCGCCGAGGAGCTTTCCGGCGCCCGCATCTGCGTCCAGGCCGGCACGGCCAGCCAGGACAATCTCTCCGACTATTTCCAGGCCCGCGGGATCACCTACAAGCCGGTCGTCGCGGCGTCGGAAGCGGAGGCGAGGCGGCTCTACGAGAACGACGGCTGCGATGTCTTCACGGCGGATATCTCGGCGCTCGCCGGCTCCCGTTCGGTGCTCAACAACCCAGGCGCGCACGTGATCCTGCCCGACGTGATCTCCAAGGAGCCGCTCGGGCCGGTCGTCAGGCAGAACGATCCGGCCTGGACCGACATCGTGCGCTGGACGATCAACGCCACGATCCTCGGCGAAGAACTCGGCCTGACGTCCAAGACGGTCGAGCAGGCGCGCGAGACCGCCTCCGATCCGCAGACCCGGCGGCTGCTTGGCGTGGAGGGCGATTACGGCGCGATGCTGGGCCTGAAGCCGGACTGGGCTTTCCAGGTGATCCGGCAGGTCGGGGCCTATCACGAGATCTTCCGCCGCGACGTCGGCGCTGATTCCGCCCTGAAGCTCGACCGCGGCCTGAATGCGCTTTGGTCCGCACCGAAGCCCGGCCTGCTCTACGCCCCGCCGCTGCGCTAGAGGGCGAGCTGCATCGCGCAGCGGTTGGCGACGTCGAGGCCGATCTCAACCTCCTTCTCGCGCACCAGGGTCAGGAACGGCCCGAGCGCGTCTTCAGACAGCTCGACAAAGCCGCAGCGCGCGTAGAACGGCGCGTTCCAGGGGATGTCGCGGAACGTGGTCAGCGTCACCGCCGGCAGTCCGCGCATCCTAGCCTCGTCAACGACCGCAGCGATCAGGGCGCGGCCGGCCCCCTTGCCCTGGGCGTCTAGACGCACCGCCAACTCCCAAAGGTGCAATTCGTCTTCGAACGCCTCGCAGGTCGCAAAGCCGATCAACGCCCCGGCGTCCTCGGCGACCAAGACCAGCCCCTGCACGGCGAACGGCCGATGATCCTCCGCCGACATCGCGCCGCCGTCGGCGACGTCGTCCTGGCTCGATCCGCGGAAGGCCTCACCCGCCGAGCGTTCGATGGCGGGAAGCTGATCGAGCTCTTCGAGGCGGGCTTTGCGGATCTCTATGGGTCAGGCTCCAGTGACGACCGGGGTGTCGGTCAGGCCGCCCCATTCCGTCCACGAGCCATCGTAGACCGCGACGTCCTCGCGGCCCAGCCGGGCCAGCGCCAGGGCGAGCACCGAGGCGGTGATCCCCGAGCCGCAGGTGGTGACGATGGGGCGGGACAGGTCGACGCTCGCCGCCTCGAACGCGCTGCGGATCGCGGGAAGGGGCTTCATGCGCCCGTCTGGCTCCAGGAGGCCGTCGAATGGCAGGTTCAGGGCGCCCGGCATGTGGCCTGCGCGAAGGCCGGCGCGGGGCTCAGGAACCTCCGCCCGGAAGCGTGGGCCGCTGCGAGCGTCGACGATCTGGGCGGCGCCGGATCCGACGATGTCGCGGACATCCTGCAGGCTACGCACCAGCTCCGTGTGGAAGGCGGCCGTTACGGGCGTGGGCGTGGGCGTCACCTCGCCGGATTCTACGGCGCGACCTTCGCCGCGCCAGGCCCTGAGGCCGCCGTCCAGGACGAAGACGTTGGAAAAGCCCATCACCTTCAGGGTCCACCAGACCCGCGCGGCGGCGCGCACGCCGAAGGTGTCGTAGGCGACGATCGTGGCCTCGCGGCTGAGGCCCAGGCGTCCGGCGGCCTGCGCAAACGCCTCCGACGTCGGCAGCATGTGGGGCAGGTCGACGCTGCGGTCGGCGATCGTGTCTATGTCGAAGAAGACGGCGCCGGGGATATGGGCCTCGAGATACTCCGCGTGCGGATGGCGGTTCTCGGCCGGCATCCACCAGCTCCCATCGAGGATGCGGACGTCGTCGCGGCCTAGACGTTCGGCCAGCCAGGCGGTGGAAACCAGGGGGTCGCTCATGCCATCCAAGGCGGGACGGGCAGCCCGCGCTCCTTCAGGAATTCAGGGTTGTAGATCTTCGACTGGTAGCGCTGGCCGTGGTCGCAGAGCATCGTGACGATGGTCTTGCCGGGACCCAGGTCCCTGGCCATGCGGATTGCGCCGGCGACATTGACCCCCGTCGAGCCGCCCATCACCAGGCCGTCGTGCTCGACGAGATCGTAGATCGTCAGCAGCGTCTCCTCATCGGAGATCCGATAGGCGTGATCGATCTTCAGGCCCTCGAGGTTGGCGGTGACCCGGCCTTGGCCGATGCCTTCTGTGATTGAGGTCCCTTCCGAGGCCAGCTCGCCGCCGGTGCTCCAGGAAAGGATTGCGGAGCCGGGTGGGTCCGCAAGGCCGATGGCGATGCACGGATTGTGCGTTCGTAGCGCCTGGGCGACCCCGGCGAGCGTGCCGCCCGATCCCACCGCACTCATGAAGCCGTCGATCCTGCCGCCGGTCTGGGCCCAGATCTCAGGCCCGGTGGTGGCCACGTGGGCTTCGCGGTTGGCGACATTGTCGAACTGGTTGGCCCAGACGGCGCCGGCCGGTTCCTTCGCATCAAGTTCCTGCGCCAATCGGCCGGAATATTTCACGTAATTCATCTCATTGGAGTAGGGGACCGCATCCACCTCGACCAATTCGGCGCCGTAGAGCCGGATGGCGTCCTTCTTCTCCTGGCTCTGGGAGCGAGGGATGACGATGGTGCAGGTGTAGCCCTTGGCCTTGGCGACCATGGCCAGGCCGATGCCGGTGTTGCCGGCCGTGCCCTCCACGATGCGGCCGCCGGGCCGCAACAGCCCCTTGGCCTCGGCGTCGCGGACCATGAAGAGCGCCGCGCGGTCCTTCACGGACTGGCCGGGGTTCATGAATTCGGCCTTGCCGAGGATTTCGCAGCCTGTGAGCTCGCTGGCGCGGCTGAGGCGGATGAGCGGCGTGTTGCCGATGGCGTCCAGGACGGTTCTGGCGATGGTCATGGCCGCTACTTAAGCGACGCTTCGGCCCGGCGACAGGGGTCAGGCCTTCGAGAGGCTCAGTTGCACGACGTTGGTGCGCTCCGTGCGGAAACCGGCTTCGCAATAGCTCAGGTAGAATTTCCACAGCTTGCGGAATCGCTCGTCGAAGCCCAGCGGCCGGATCTCGTTCCAGGCCGCATCAAAGCTTCGGTGCCATACCGCCAAGGTGTCGGCGTAATCCTGTCCAAAGCGGGCGATGCCGGTCCAGGCCAGGCCCGCCTTGGCGGTCACCGCCTTCAGGCGTGCTTCGGAGGGCAGCATGCCGCCCGGGAAGATGTATTTCTGGATGAAATCCGCGCGGATCCGGTAGTTGGCGAAATCCTCGTCGCGGATCGTGATGATCTGCAGGCCTGCCCGGCCGCCGGGCGTCAGGGTTTCGTTGATCTTGCCGAAATAGGCCGGCCAGTAGCGTTCCCCCACCGCCTCGAACATCTCGATGGAGGCGACGCGGTCGAACTGGCCTTCCACGTCCCGGTAATCGACGAAGCGGATGTCGGCCCGCTCATTCAGCCCTTCACGGAACATCCGCTCCTTGGCGAACTTGAACTGCTCCTCGGAAATCGTGATTCCGGTGACTTTCGCGCCCACCTCGCGGGCCGCGAACTCGGCGAACCCGCCCCAGCCGCAGCCGATCTCGAGGACAGTCTGGCCGGACTTGAGACCCATCCCTTCCGCCAGTTTGCGGTATTTGGCGGTCTGCGCCTGGTCCAGCGGCTGGCCGGGGCGATCGAAGCGCGCCGACGAATAGGTCATCGTCCGGTCGAGCCACCGCGCATAGAACGCATTGCCCAGGTCGTAGTGGGCGTGGATGTTCTTGCGGGCGCCCAGGCGGGTGTTTCCCCGCAGCGCATGCCGGATCCGATTGAAGGTCCAGGCGAGTGGATTGCCCATCGTCACACGGCGCAGCTTGCCCCAGTTGGCCGCGAACACGCCCAGCAGGGTCGACAGGTCCGGCGTATCCCATTCGCCGGCCATGTAGCCCTCGGCGAACCCGATATCGCCGGTGGCCAGGACGCGGCGCATGAACCGGAAGTCGTGGACGATCAGCCGCGCGTGCGGTCCCGCCTCCCGGCCGCTGATGATGAGTTCCCGCCCGGACGGCAGCACGAAGGCCACCGATCCCAGCGTCCAGTTCATGGCGATGATGCGGAGCGCTACGCGGAAGGTGGTGGGCGCGTCGGCGAGTTCCGGCAGACGACGGAACACCCGCCAATCGTGGGCGACTTCCGCCAGCGGCGTTCCCTGGGCCAAGCTCATGCTCAACTCCGGTTTCCCAGCCGCGGAGCTTATCACCGATCATCGGGATCGCGAGAGGCTGGCAACGTTAGATACTTAGGTACGCCTCGGCTGGACGCCACATTGCCGCTTGTGACGCCGGCCAAGCCGCGCCACTTAGCCGTCACAGGAACCTCGGACAAAGAGCCCGTGACCCAGCCCAACGCCGTCATCGAGATCAAGCCCGCGAACGGCCCAGCCGTCCGAATCGGCAATGCCGAGCGCCTTTCGATCATCGCCGGGCCCTGCCAGCTGGAAAGCCGGCAGCACGCGCTTGAGACCGCCCACGCCCTGAAGGAGATGGCGCGGCGGCTGAACGTCGGCCTGATCTACAAGACCTCATTCGACAAGGCGAACCGCACCTCGGTGAACACGCAGCGCGGCGTAGGGCTCACCGACGCCCTGCCGATCTTCGCGGAGATCCGCGAAGTCACCGGGCTTCCGACCCTGACCGACGTGCACGAGATCGAGCAGTGCGCCGAGGCCGCCCAGGCGGTCGATGTCCTGCAGATCCCCGCCTTCCTGTCGCGCCAGACCGACCTGCTGCTCGCCGCCGGCCGCACCGGCAAGGTGGTGAACGTCAAGAAGGGCCAGTTCCTAGCGCCTTGGGACATGAAGAACGTCGTCGACAAGGTGCTCTCGACCGGCAACCCCAACGTCATGGCCTGCGAGCGCGGTGTCTCGTTCGGCTACAACACGCTCGTCTCCGACATGCGCGCCTTGCCGATCATGGCCGAGATCGGTTGCCCCGTGGTCTTCGACGCCACCCACTCCGTGCAGCAGCCGGGCGGACAGGGCGCTACCTCCGGCGGCCAGCGGGAATTCGTGCCGGTGCTGGCCCGCGCCGCGGTGGCGGTGGGCGTGGCCTGCGTCTTCATGGAGACCCATCCCGATCCCGACCACGCGCCGTCGGACGGTCCCAACATGGTGCCGATGAGCCAATTCGAAGCCCTGGTCGGCGAACTCCTGGAGTACGATGCGCTGGCCAAGCGCCCGCGCGCGGCTTGACCCCGCCCACGACGCGCCGCACAGGCTAACGCCCATGGATCTTTCCGCGCTCCAGCACCTCTTAGGCCTGGCGCCTGGCCGGCGCGTCGCCTGCGTCGGCGACCTGATGGTCGATCGCTACGTCTATGGCGAGGTCAGCCGCGTCTCGCCGGAGGCGCCGGTGCCGGTGCTGGCGCGGTCGCGCGAGCTGATGATGCTGGGCGCGTCCGGCAATGTGGCGAGGAATGTCGCGGCGCTGGGCGGCGAGGTGTCGCTGGTGGGCCTGATCGGCGGCGACGCCGAGGGCCACGAGGCGCTGCGCCTGGTCGGCGAAGAGGCCGGCGTCGAGGGCTATCTGGTCACCGATGCGGATCGGCCGACCACGCTCAAGACCCGCTTCGTCTCCGGCGGCCAGCAGTTGCTGCGGGTGGACCTGGAGACCAACACGCCGGTCAGCGGCGACGTCGAGCAACGCCTGATTCGCACCATCCGCGACGCGGCCAAGGGCGCGAGCGCGATCCTCTTGTCCGACTACGGCAAGGGGGTCGTCACCGAGGCGGTGATCGCGGTCTGCCGCGAGGCCGCGGCTGAGTCCGGCGGCATGCTGGTCGTCGACTCCAAGGCTCGCTCCTTCGCCCGCTATGGCCCCGTCGACCTGATCAAGCCCAACGCCGCCGAACTCGCCAACGCGACCGACATGCCCACCGAGTCGGACGCCCAGGTCGAGCGGGCGCTCATCCGTGCACTGCAACTCTGGGAGGCCAAGGCCATCCTGGTGACCCGCGCGTCCAAGGGCATTTCCCTGGCGGTGAGGGGCGAGGCCGTCCGTCACTTCCCGACCGCTGCGCGCGAGGTGTTCGACGCTTCGGGGGCCGGCGACACCACCTTGGCGGCCATTGGCCTGGCGCTGGCGGCGGAAGCCGACATTGAGGACGCCATCGCCTTCGCCCAGCTCGCGTCGGGCGTGGCGGTCGGCAAGATCGGCACCGCAACGGTGACGCCGGACGAACTGGTGGAGGCGGCGATCTCCGCCCACCTGGCGCCGGCCGAGGCCAAGGTCGCGACCGCGCACCGGATGGTCGAGGAGGTCGCCCGCTGGCGCGCGCGGGGCCTGCGCATCGGCTTTACGAACGGCTGCTTCGACATCCTGCACAAAGGCCATATCGCCTATCTGGCCCAGGCGCGGAGCTGGTGCGACCGGCTGATCGTCGGGCTGAACTCCGACGAGTCGGTCCACGCGCTGAAAGGCGAGGGGCGTCCGGTGAACGACCTGGAGTCCCGCGCCCTGGTGCTGGCGGGGCTGGGCGGCGTCGACTTGGTGGTGCCCTTCGAGGAGGCGACGCCCGTGAAACTGATCGAGGCGGCCCGACCCGACGTGCTGGTCAAGGGCGCCGACTATTCCGAGGACCAGGTGGTCGGTGGCGACCTGGTCAAATCCTGGGGCGGCGAGGTCAAGCTGGCGACGCTGGTCGACGGCTATTCGACCACCGCCGCCATCGCCCGGATGTCGAACAAGGCTTCCGCATGACCCAGCGCCGTATCGCCTTCGTCACCGGCGGGGCCGGCTTCATCGGCTCCAACATCGTCGCCAAGCTGGCGGAGGACCGCAGCCTCGACGTCGTGGTCTGCGATCGCCTTCGCGAGGCCGAGCTCGGCAAATGGAAGAACATCGCCAAGCACCCGATCGGCGACTTCGTGGCGCCGGAGGACATGTTCGAGTGGCTGGAGAAGCGATGGCGCGATGTCGAGATGGTGGTGCACATGGCCGCCGTCTCGACCACGACCGAGCCGAACGCCGACAAGATCGTCCACTCCAATTTCACCCTCAGCCGCGACCTCTTCCGCTGGTGCGCCGACCGGCAGCGGCGGCTGATCTACGCGTCTTCGGCGGCGACCTATGGCGACGGCGCGCACGGCTTCGACGACGACAACGACTATGAGGCGCTGGCGGCGCTGCGCCCGCTCAACACCTACGGCTGGTCGAAGGCGCTCTTCGACCTCTTCGCGGCCCGCCAGGCGCAGCGCGACTACGCGCCGCCTCAGTGGGTTGGGCTGAAGTTCTTCAACGTCTACGGGCCCAACGAAGAGCACAAGCACGCCATGAAATCGGTGGCCTCGCAGATCTGGCCGCACGTGCGCGAGGGCCATGGGGTGCAGCTCTTCAAGAGCTACCGCGCCGACGTACCCGATGGCGGCCAGAAGCGCGACTTCGTCTACGTCCGCGACGTCGCCGACGTCACCCAGTGGCTGCTCGAGAACGAGGGCGTGAACGGCATCTACAACCTGGGCTCCGGCGAGGCGCGCTCGTTCGAGGACATGGCCCGTGCGGTGTTCACCGCCGCCGGCAAGAACGCCCAGATCGACTACACCCCCATGCCGCCGGCCATCCGCGACAAGTACCAGTACTTCACCCAGGCCCGGATGGATCGGCTGCGGAGCGCCGGTTACACGAAGCCGCTGACGGCGCTGGAGGAGGGGATCGGCGACTACGTCGGCCGCTATCTCAGTCAGCCGGACTCCTACCGCTAGCCATGGCGCCCGCCCCGCCGCGCCGGTGGCTGGCGCTCACCGTGCTCGGGGTGCTGATCTTCCTGGGTCTGGCGAGCGCGGTGTTCTGGGACGACGTGATGCGCACGGCGCTCGATCCCAAGGCGCCGTTCCAGACCTACAAGCCGCCGCCGGCCCCGAACTATTCCCAGCGCAGCGCCTGGCACCTGATGCCGACCGCGCCCGAGGCCGCGACCTCCGACCAGCCACGGGCCGACGTCTTCTTTGTGGGTCCCACCACCTACAACGGCGGCAGGAACTGGAATGCGCCGGTGACCGCGGCCCTGGCCGGCGAGACCTTCGCGCGGGTCATGGCGCCCAACTACGCCGGGCCGTTCGTGCGGGTCGGCCGGATATTCGCGCCGAGGTACCGCCAGGCCAGCCTCTACACCCAGCTCACCCTGCGCGAGGACGCCCGGGAGGCCCGCAAGTTCGCCTATGGCGATGTCGCCAACGCCTTCGACTACTACCTGGCGCACGACAACGGCGGTCGCCCGTTCGTGATCGTGGGCGTCGAGCAGGGGGGTACGCTGGCGACGCGCCTGCTGGCCGAGAAGATCGCTCCCGACGAAGCCCTGCGCCAACGTCTCGCCGCGGCCTATCTGATCGCGACCGTGGTCCCCGCCGACCACCCGCCGATCCCTCCGTGCGTCCAGCGGGGCCAGACCGGCTGCCTCGCGGCCTGGACCTCCGTCTCGACCGACGAGAGCGACCGCGCCCAGGTGGCGCTCGATCGCGCCCTGGTGTGGAACGGAAACGAACTCGATAATCTGCGAGGCCGCCCGGCGCTCTGCTTCAATCCGCTGCTGGGGGCCACGACCAACGAATTCGCGCCGGCGCGGCTGCATCAGGGCGCGGCCAACGCGACCGGTCTTGAGTGGGGCGCGCGGCCGGCATTCCTCGGCCGGCAGGTCTCTGCGCAATGCAAGGGCGGCGTCCTGCTCGTCAGTCCGCCAAAGTCCGTCTCCCTCCAGCGGTCGGGCACATGGACGGATCGGCGCATGGTCCCCGGCTTCAACCTCTTCTATCTCGACCTGGAGACCGACGCCCTGGCCCGGGTCTCGGCCTTGACCGGGCGCTGAGGCTGGCGTCCTCGTAAGGCCAACAAGCACGAGGAGGCGCGCCATGGCCGAAGCCAATCGTCAGATCGTCCTGGATCAGCTGCCGCAGGGCGCCAAGCTGGGCCCCGAGCATTTCCGGCTCTCCCAGGGCGAAGTCCCACAGCCCGGCGAAGGCGAGGTGCTGCTGCGTACGCGCTACATCTCGCTGGACGCCGCCAACCGCGCCTGGATGCAGGGCGCGACCTACCGCGCCGCGCTCAGCTCCGGCCAGGTGATGGCGGGCGGCGCCCTGGCCGAGGTCGTCGCTTCCAACGCCTCCCACCTGAAACCCGGCGACCTGGTGTTTGCCGACACCGGTTGGCAGGACTATGCCGTCCTGCCGGCCAAGCGCCTCCAGAAGCTGCCGGACATGGCGCCGGTGACCCATCTGATGAGCGTCTACGGTATCGCCGGCCTCACCGCCTATTTCGGCCTTCTGGAGTGCGGGCAACCCAAGGCCGGCGAGACCGTCGTGGTGTCGGCGGCCGCCGGATCGGTGGGCTCGATCGTGGGCCAGATCGCCAAGATCAAGGGATGCCGGGTGATCGGCGTCGCCGGCGGCGCGGAGAAGGGTCGTTGGCTGGTCGAGAAACTCGGGTTCGACGCGGTGCTGGACTACAAGGCCGGCGGCCTTCGCCAGCAGATGAAGGAAGCCGTCCCCGAAGGCATCGACGTCTATTTCGACAACACCGGCGGCGAGATCTTCGAGACCTGCCTCTTCGCCATGAAGAACTTCGGCCGGATCGCCTGTTGCGGCGCCGTTTCGCAATACGACGGCGCGCCGCCGCCGCATGGGCCGCGCGGCATCCCCGGCCTGATCGTCACCAAGCGCCTGACGCTGCGCGGGTTCGTAGTGATGGATTTCGACGACCAGCGGGAGAAGGCGCTGGCCGATCTGCACGGCTGGGTCGCCTCGGGCCAACTCAAGGTCCAGGAAGACATCATCGACGGCCTGGAGAACACGCCTGCGGCGCTCATCGGCCTCCTGGCCGGCGAGAACCGTGGCAAGCGGATGATCAGGGTCTAGATGTCGTCATCGTCGTTCAGCGCCACCTACGCCGAGGCACGCGGCAAATTCCTCGAGGCCGCCGCCGGGGCGGGCGCCGAGCTTGCCGCGTGGACGCACCCCGAGCGCGGACCGAACGGCGGCGAGCTCGCCACCGACGTTGCCTGGATCGGGCCGCCCGATGCGACGGCCGTGCTGGTGATGGTCTCCGGAACCCACGGGGTCGAGGGGCACTGCGGCTCCGGCGCCCAGGTCGACTGGCTTCGACGGGGCGAACAGGCCCGCCTGGCGGCCGGTCAGGCCGTGATGCTGGTGCACGCCATCAACCCCTACGGATTCGCCTGGAGCCGGCGGGTCACCCACGAGAACGTCGACCTCAACCGCAACTTCGTCGACTTCGCCAAGCCCCTGCCGGAGAACCCCGGCTACGACGAACTGGCCGAGGCCGTCGCGCCCGCGGAATGGACCGAGGAGAGCGGTCAGGCCTCGCGGGCCGCCTTCCTCGCCTACCTGCGCCAGCACAGCTACGCGGCCCTCGTCGAGGCCCTGTCGGGCGGCCAGTATCGCCACCCCGGCGGCGTCTACTACGGCGGCGCCGCGGAAACCTGGTCGCGACGTACGCTGACGTCGATCTTCGAGGAGCGTCTTGGCCAGGCGCGTCACGTGGGCGTGCTCGACTATCACACGGGCCTGGGGCCCGAAGGCTTCGGCGAGCAGATGGTCAGCGCCGCTCCGCACACCGCCGAATACGCCCGCGCGATCGCCTGGTACGGCACGGCGGTCACCAGCATCGAGGGCGGGAACTCGTCGTCGGCGAAGCTGACCGGCGACTGGCTGGACGCCACGCCGGCGCTCCTCCCGCACGCGCAGGTGACGGGCATGGCGCTGGAGTATGGAACGGTCGACGGCGCCCAGGTCATGGAGGCCCTCCGCGCCGACAACTGGCTGCACCTGCATGGCGACCCGCTGTCGCCGCAGGGGCAGGCGATCGCGGCCGACACCCGCGCGGCCTTCTACATCGACACCGACATCTGGCGCGGGATGGTGCTGGGCCAGTCGCTGATCGCCACCCGCCAGGCGCTTGCTGGGTTGTCGCGCGCGGCCTAGCCCGCGTCCCGCAGGCCCAGGCCCGCCTTCCAGTCGAAGAGTTCCTGCAGGACCTGCAGCGCCTTGCCGCGTTCGGAGGTCAGGTCGGGGTCACGGCCGATGATCAGGCGCGCGTCATCACCGGCCGCGGCGATCAGGTCGCGGTGCGGCCCCGCGACATCGGCGAAGACATAGTCGGGAAAGCCGGACTGCTTGAGGCCGAGCGCATCGCCGCCGCCGCGCAGCTCCAGGTCGGTCTCGGCGATCAGGAAGCCGTCGTCGGTGCGCCGCAGGATATCCAGCCGCTTCTGGGCGGTCTCCGAAAGCGGCGGGTCGTAGAGCAGCACGCAGGAACTCTCCCGCCGCCCGCGCCCCACCCGGCCGCGCAGCTGGTGCAATTGGGCCAGGCCAAAGCGTTCGGCCTGTTCGATGACCATGATGGTGGCGTTGGGCACGTTGACGCCGACTTCCACGACCGTGGTGGCGACCAGCACCGAAAGCCGGCCGTCGGCGAACTCGGCCATCACCGCGTCCTTGGCGGCCGGCGCCATCTTGCCGTGGATCAGGCCGACGCTGGGGCCGATGGTCTCCTTCAGCTCGGCGGCGCGGGTCTCGGCAGCTTTCAGGTCGATCAACTCGCTGTCCGAGACCAGGGGGCAGATCCAGAAGGCCTGCGCGCCGGCCTTCACTGCGTCGCGCAGGCGCGCCTCGACCTCGATGATCCGGGTCATCGGGGCGGCGCGCGTGGCCACGGGCGTGCGGCCGGGCGGCTTCTCGTCGATTCGCGAGACGTCGAGGTCGCCGTAGAGCGTGAGCTCCAGTGTGCGCGGGATCGGCGTGGCGGACATGGCGAGCAGGTGGGTCGCCCAGCCCTTGGTCTGCAGGCGCTGGCGCTCGCTGACCCCGAACCGGTGTTGCTCGTCCACGACGGCGAGCTGGAGCTGGTGGAAGGCCACGTCATCCTGGAAGAGGGCGTGTGTGCCCACCGCCACCTTCACCGCGCCGGAGGCGAGCGCGCGGAGCTTGTCCGCCCGCGCCGCGCCCTTGTCGCGGCCAGTAAGCAGGACGACCCCGATGCCGTGGGCGGTGAGGGGGCCCTCGATCGTCTCGAAGTGCTGGCGGGCCAGGATTTCGGTCGGCGCCATCAGCGCGCTCTGCCCGCCGCCGGCCGCGACGTCGGCCATGGCGCACATGGCCACCACCGTCTTGCCGGACCCGACGTCGCCCTGGATCAGCCGGCTCATCCGTTCGCCGGCGGCGAGGTCGGCGCGGATCTCATGCAGCGACCGTGATTGGGCGCCCGTGAAATCGAACGGCAGGTCGGCGCGGATCTGCTCGGCGATGGCCCCGGCGGCGATCCTGGCGGCCGGCTCCTTGCGCCGCTCGGCCTTGCGCTGGGCCATGGCCAGTTGCTGGGCCAGCAGTTCGTCATAGGCGAGACGCCGGATATGCGGGCTGAGCG
The DNA here is from genome assembly GCA_050729355.1 of Phenylobacterium sp. Taxonomy (GTDB): domain Bacteria; phylum Pseudomonadota; class Alphaproteobacteria; order Caulobacterales; family Caulobacteraceae; genus Phenylobacterium. The sequence goes on from JBOHKZ010000046.1 coordinate 17,513, forward strand.
GCGAGAGGTCGACGTCGGTTTGCGGCTCGTGCAGGCGCGCCAGAGCTTCGCGCCAGGTCGGGAACTTCTCTCGCACACGCCAGGCGTCGTCCTGCCACTCCGGCAGCTCCGGCGCCCGCTCCAGGGCCTCGCAGGCGAACTTGCGGACCGTGCGGGGCGGAAGCCCTTGGGTCGCCGGATAGATTGGCTCGATGTCGGGGATCTCGTCGGCCTTGTCGGCGGCGACCATGTAGTCCGGATGGACTATCTGCCATTCGTCGCGAAACTGCTCGACCTTGCCGGAGACGATGCGCCGGGAATTGGGCGGGTGGCGCTGGGCCAGGCTCGCGCCGAAGCTGCCGAAGAACACCAGGCTGATGAAGCCGGTCTGGTCCAGGGCCCGGATGCGCCAGGGCTGGTTGGGCCCGCGGGGCCTCTCCGTTTCGCCGATCGTCACCTCGAACGTCATCACCTGACCGTCGATCGCCGCCGAGACGGTGGCGGGTGTGCGCCGCACGATCGAATGCGGCTTCAGGAACGCCACGTCGCGCACCACCGGACCCGCCAGCTTTTCCAGCAGCGGCGCCACGCGCGGACCCACCCCCTTCAGCGAGGTGATGGGCGCAAAGAAGGGGAACAGAATCTCGGGCCGCATTCTTGGAGCATAGCCGACTGGCGCTGACGCGATGCGCCCTCTATATCCGCGACCTCCTGATGACGATCGCAGACGATGTTCGGCTGAAGAAGCTGAAGTTCCGGGCGTGGCGCCGGGGCTTCCGGGAAGCGGACCTCATTCTGGGGCCGTTCGCGGACAAGCACGTCTCGACGTTCACGACGGCCGAACTCGACTGGTTCGAGGTGCTGCTCGATCAGGCCGACCAGGATGTCTATGCCTGGATCGTCGGCACACTGCCGACGCCCGCCGAATTCGATTGCGAGATCATGAACCGGATCAAGGCGTTCCGGTTTGAAGTTCATGCCGCCAGGGGTGACGATCGTGGCGGCTGACGGCTCACGTCCCATCACCGCGGCCGAGATGCGCCGCGTGGCCGAGGATCCCGGCCGCCTCGACCTCGTGGGCGCGCCCGAGGGCTTCGACGCCCTGGTGATGGCCGACATCGTGCGCGCCCGCAAAGGGCTCTCGGTGTTCATCGCCCGGGACGGCAGCCGGATGTCGGCCTTCGCCGACGCCTTCCGCTTCTTCGCGCCCAACGTCGAGATCGTGACCTTCCCGGCCTGGGACTGCCTGCCTTACGACCGCGTCGGACCTTCGGCCGGGGTCGCCGCGCAACGCATGACGACGCTCTCGCGGCTGGTGAGGGGCGTCGAGGCCAAGACGCCGGTTCTGCTGGTCACGACGGTGCCGGCCTCTGTGCAGCGCGTGCCGCCGAAGTCCGCAGTGCAGCGCGCCAGCTATTCAGCCCGCGTCGGCGCGACGGTCGAGACGGCTGATCTCGAGGCCTATTTCGCGGTCAACGGCTACCAGCGGGCCTCCACCGTCTCTGAGCGCGGCGAGTTCGCGATCCGCGGCGGGGTGATCGACGTCTACCCGCCCTCAGCTTGGGAGCCGGTGCGCCTGGACCTCTTCGGCGACACCCTGGAATCGATCCGAGCCTTCGATCCGGAGAGCCAGCGGTCCACCAAGAAGCTGGACGAGGTGAACCTCCTGCCGGTCAGCGAGGCGCTGCTCGACAAGGAAAGCATCTCGCGGTTCCGCTCGGGCTACCTGGAGGCGTTCGGCGCGGCCGGGGACGATCCGCTTTACGCCACCGTCTCAGAAGGCGGCCGACGGGCGGGCATGGAGCACTGGCTGCCGCTCTTCTATCCGCATCTGGAAACGCTCTTCGACTACCTGCCGGCCGACGCCCTGGTGGCGCTCGACCACCTCTCGCGGGAAGCTCGCGACGAGCGGCTCGTGCTGGTCAATGACGCCTATGACGCCCGCGCCCAGGCGGAGCGCCGAGTCCACTACCACCCCCTCGAGCCCAATCGCCTCTACCTGACGGCTGACGAGTGGAAGGACATCCTCGCCAGGCGCGCGACCCGGCGGTTCTCCTCCTTCCAGGAGGCGGAGGGCGCCACGGTCATCGACATGGGCGCCAGGGCAGGGCGCAGCTTCGCTCCCGAGCGCCAGAAGGACAGCGTCAACCTCTTCGAGGCGACCGCCGACCATGCCAGGACGCTGGCCGGCAACGGCAAGCGGGTGCTGTTCGCGTCCTGGTCGGACGGCTCGTCGGACCGGCTGGGCTCGATGCTGGCGGACCACGGCCTGAAGCACATTCCGTTCGCGCCCTACTGGGATGCGGCCAAGGCGGCCGATCCCAAGATTCCACAGCGGGTGGTCTTGCCGCTCGAGGCCGGGTTCGAGACCGACACCCTGGCGGTGATCTCCGAGACCGACATCCTGGGCGACCGGCTGGCCCGCCCGCGCCGCCGCCGCCGCGCCTCGAACTTCCTGGCCGAAGCCTCGTCACTGACGCCCGGCGACCTGGTGGTGCACATCGACCACGGCATCGGCCGCTACGAGGGGCTGAAGACCCTCGACGTCCAGGGCGCGCCGCACGACACCCTGGAACTGCACTACGGCGGCGAGGCCAAGCTCTACCTGCCGGTGGAGAACATCGACCTCCTGACCCGCTATGGCGCCGAGACGGAGGGCGTCCAGCTCGACCGCCTGGGCGGCGCGGCCTGGCAGGCCCGAAAGGCGCGCGCCAAGACCCGGCTGCGCGAGATGGCCGAGGGCCTGATCCGCATCGCCGCCGAGCGCGCCATGCGAACGACCGACGCGATCGACCCGCCGCACGGGGTGTTCGACGAGTTCTGCGCCCGCTTCCCCTACGAGGAGACCGAGGACCAGCTCTCGGCGATCGGCGATGTCCTGGAAGATCTCGGGGCCGGCAAGCCGATGGACCGGCTGATCTGCGGCGACGTCGGTTTCGGCAAGACCGAAGTGGCCCTTCGCGCCGCTTTCGTCGTCGCCATGAGCGGCCAGCAGGTGGCGGTCGTCGCCCCGACGACCCTGCTCGCCCGCCAGCACTTCAAGACCTTCACCGAGCGGTTCGAAGGTTGGCCGGTGAAGGTGCGCCGCCTGTCGCGCCTGGTCCCCTCCAAGGAGGCCGCCGAGACCCGCGAGCAGCTCAAGAACGGCGAGGTCGAGATCATCGTCGGCACCCACGCGGTGCTCTCCAAGCAGGTCGGCTTCCGCAACCTCGGCCTGGTGATCGTCGACGAGGAGCAGCACTTCGGGGTCAAGCACAAGGAGAAGCTCAAGGAGCTTCGCGCCGACGTGCACATGCTGACCCTGACCGCCACGCCGATCCCACGCACCCTGCAGATGTCCCTGTCGGGCCTGCGCGAGATGTCGATCATCGCCACCCCGCCGGTCGACCGGCTGGCCGTGCGAACCTACATCACGCCCTTCGATCAGGTGGTCATCCGCGAGGCGCTGCTGCGCGAGAAGTATCGCGGCGGCCAGGGCTACTACGTCGCGCCGCGCATCTCCGACCTGCCGGACCTCGCCAAGTACCTGCGCGACCAGGTCCCCGAGGTGAAGTTCGTGATCGGCCACGGCCAGATGGCCCCGACCCAGCTCGAGGAGGTGATGAGCGCCTTCTACGACGGCCAATACGACGTGCTGCTCTCGACCACGATCGTGGAGAGCGGCCTCGACATCCCGACCGCCAACACCCTGATCATCCACCGCGCCGACATGTTCGGCCTCTCGCAACTCTACCAGCTGCGCGGGCGGGTCGGGCGGGCCAAGAGCCGCGCCTACGCCTATCTGACGACGCCCGCGGAGAAGCAGATCACGCTCTCGGCCGAGAAGCGGCTGAAGGTCCTGCAGTCGCTGGACAGCCTTGGCGCCGGCTTCCAATTGGCCAGCCACGACCTCGACATCCGGGGCGGCGGCAACCTGCTGGGCGAGGAGCAGTCCGGCCACATCCGCGAGATCGGCGTCGAGCTTTACCAGCAGATGCTGGAGGACGCGGTCAACGAGTTGAAGACCCGGGCCGGCGCCAAGGGCCTGGACAGCGACCGGGGCTGGTCGCCGCAGATCAACACCGGCGCCGCCGTGCTCATCCCCGAGGAATATGTTCCCGATCTCAACGTGCGGCTGTCGCTCTACCGCCGCCTGTCGGATGCGGAGAAGGCGCAGGACCGCGAGGCGCTGGCCGCCGAGCTCATCGACCGTTTCGGGCCGCTGCCGCCGGAGGCTGGCCAACTGCTGAAGGTCGTGGCCATCAAGGGCCTCTGCCGCGAGGCCAACGTCTCGAAGATCGACGTGGGGCCGAAGGGCGCGGTCGTCACCTTCCGCAACGACGAGTTCAAGAACGGCCTGGGGCTCGTCCAGTTCGTCCAGAAGAACCAGGTCGCCTGGCGCATTCGCCCTGACCACAAGGTGGTCGTGAAGGGCGAATGGGAGACCCCCGAGCAGCGTCTCTCCGCCGCCGAGAAGGTGCTGACGGAACTGGCCAAGCTCGCGGCCTAGGCGCAGGCTCAGCCCCGGGGAAACGAACCGGGGGGTGATCATGAAAACTGCAACGCTGCTGGCGGCCTGCGCCGTCCTGGCCTCGGCGGGCGCCGCGAGCGCCCAGGACGCCGATGCTGCCAACAAGTCCGACCTGCGATGCTTCCTGGCGATGGGCGCGCTGGGGCAGAACGCGCAGTACAAGCAGCCGTCGGCGATGGGCGCCTTCTACTTCGCGGGCCGGATCGAAGGGCGCAGCCCGGACCTCGACCTGAAGCGGGCGGTACGCCAGGAGGCCGGGCGGATGGGCCTGCAGGAATATGCCGGCGAGATCAAACGCTGCGGCGACCTGGTGCGGGCGAAGGGCGAGACGATGACGGATATGGCCCCGCCGCAGCGCGGGGTCGGCCGCTAGGTCAGCCTGGCGGCGCGGGCCTCGGTCAGGAGCCGGTTGGCCCGCAGCGCCATCTCCAGCCGCTGGGCGCAGACGACGCCCACCGCCAGCAGCAGGAAGGCGTCTGTGACGTCGACCACCGAGACATGCAGGACCCCAGCGTTGGCCGTGGCGTAGCCGCGCACGCCCTGGCGGATCACCATGATCGCGAGGATCAGCACCATGCCGATTGGCGAGGCCTGGCTGGTCAGGTCGTGGGTCTCGGGATTGACGGTGATCTTGGTGAACCTGCCGCGCCACCAACCGAGCGCCGCGCCAAGGGCGAGGGCGGCGATGTCGACGGCGATCATGACGGGCGTCGGCATGTGTTGCTGGCTGAACGTCGTGGCCGTCAGGACCAGCAGCAGCGCCGGCGAAATCCACAGGCGCTCGACCTTCAGGTTGCGGGCCCGCGCGTTGCGCAGGATCACAAGGCCGATAACCAGAACGGGGATGAGATAGACCCAGACGCCGGCGCCCGGCGGAATATCGCGACCCATCAGCTCGCCTTCAGACGCTGAGCCAGGGCGGCGGCCTCCTCTAGAGCGCGCCCGGCGGTTTCGGCTGAGGTCACTTGAGCAACGCCCAGATCGAAGTCAACGACGAAGGGGGTCTTGCCTTCACCCGCCTCAAAGGCCGTGCAGCCGATCACCGCGGCGATCCGCTCGCCGGCCAGGCGGGCGTTGCTGATGCTGGTTGCGGGCAGGGCGAGGGCGAAGACGTCGGGCGCCAGGCGCGCGGCGGTGTCTTCCACGCGCACCAGCCGGCCGACCATCGAGCCGATCTGCGGGATCGCGCGGTCCAGATAGCCGCCGGCGCGGGCTGCGATGACCTCGGCCTTCTCGGCGACCTTGAGCACGCAGACGCTGAGCGGGCGGTTGCGCGCCTGCGCCGCCTGGGCGAGGCGCGCGAGGTGGGCCGCGAAGAGGTCGCGGGTGAAGAGGCCGGTGGCGGCGTCCATCAGGCCTGAACTGCGGGCGGCTTCTAGGGCCGTGCGCACGGCCATCTGTTTGCGATAGCTGCGGGAGAGCTCGACGATCCGCTTGGCCGTCTCGCTCTCGGGTGTCTCGGGCGAGGCCACGTCGGAGAGGCCGCGATGATAGGCCTCCGAGGTCGTCACGTAGCTGTCCTGGCGCATGTAGAGCAGGGCAGGCGTGTGATAGAGGCGGGTGTTGCGGCGCAGGCCCGCGGCGATCGAAAGCGCCTCCTGCGGATTGTCGCCGGCCCACAGCACCACCGCATCGAAGATCCGCTCGTGCAGGTAGTCGAAGGCCGTATAGGCGGTGAACGCGCCGACGACGTCGGCGCCGTGCCGCGACAGGGCATTGGAGAGCGCCAGGAACTGCGGCGCGGGCTCGCCGATCGCCAGGATGCGGAACGGGCTCTGATCCGGCTCCGGCATGCTCAACGTGCGGCCGCGCTCTTCGAAGGTTTCCGCGCGAAGGTCGAATTCTTCCTGCGACACGGCCATCCGCACCATCGACTCCAGCCGCATCGCGGCCTGGGCGGGATGCAGCGGCGGGGCCAGGGTCAGGTCGTAGCCGTAGTTCTGCAGGACCGGGTCCGGATTGCCGATGGCGATGATCGGGATCCGGCGCGGCGCGCAGGCCGCCTTCAGCCGGCGGGCGAGACCCAGGCTCTCTTCGCCGCAACTGGCGAGGTCGATGATCGCGGCTTCGATCTGCAGGTCGGAAACCGCCGTGACGGCGGCGTACTGGCCACGCGCCGTGATCGTGCGCCAGCCAAGACGATCCAGCCCCTCGGAGAGCGGCCCCGCCAGGGTGTCGTCCCGCGCGACAATCAGTACTCGCGCCTGGACGCCTGTCACCATTTCCCGCATGTCCCGACGGTTCTCATGAGCCGCTTACCGTCTCGTAAATACGCCCGATAGGTTGTGCATCGGCAAGCGTAAGTTGCGACAAGCCGCCGCACCACCAAGGAGGATAGGGGATGCCCGGGACTTTGGAAGGCCAAGTAGCGCTAATCACTGGAGCTTCTGGCGGGCTGGGCGAGCATTTCGCCCGTCTGTTGGCGAGCCAGGGCTGCGCCGTTGCGGTCAGCGCACGTCGGTTGGACCGGGTCGAATCACTGGCCGGCGAGCTGGCCGGCGCCGGCGGCAGGTCGATGGCGATTCGCCTGGACGTGGCCGACGCCGACGCCATCGGCCCGGCGCTCGACGAGGTCGAGGCGGGCCTGGGGCCGGTCTCGATCCTGGTCAACAACGCCGGGGTCGGCGGCGAGGGCCTGGCGCTGGAGGTCTCCGTCGAGGACTGGGACAACACCTTCGCAGTCAATGTGCGCGGGACCTTCGTGGCGGCGCGTGAGGCGGCCAAGCGCATGCTCGCCTCCGGCGTCGCCCAGCGGGGCGAGGCGCGCATCCTCAACATCGCCTCGATCGCCAGCCACACCGTTCTGCCGGGGCTCGCCGCCTACTGTTCCTCGAAGGCCGCCGTGGCGATGCTGACGCAAGGCTTGGCACGAGAGTGGGCGCGGCGCGGGATCGCCGTGAACGCGCTCTGCCCCGGCTATATCGACACCGACATCAACACCGCCTGGTGGCCGACCGAGGGTGGGCAAAAGCAGCTCAAGGGCTTTCCGCGGCGACGCTTGATGAACGCCGAGGACCTCGACGCGGCCTTCCTCATGCTGGTCGGACCCGCGGCGAAGGCGATCACCGGCAGCATCATCACCATCGACGACGGTCAGTCGCTTCCAGGCGGTGGCTGAGCACCCCTAGGCCGCGGGCGTCGGAGCGTCCGGCGCGACGCCTTCCAGCTCCGAGCCATCCGAAACGACGGGCATCGGCAAGGGCGTCTCTATGCGTGACCGCAGTTCAGGGTCCTTCAGCAAGGCGACGCGCATGACCTCGCGCGCCCGCGGCGCGGCGGCGGTGGCTCCGCCCATCCCGCCGTGCTCGACGATCACCGACAGCGCATAGCGTGGCGCGTCCACGGGTGCGAAGGCGACGAACAGGTTGTGGTCCTTGAGCCGCCAGGCGACGCTGGCGCTGCTGCGGGAAGCGACGTTGTCATAGCTTCGGACCTGGGCCGTGCCGGTCTTCCCGGCCATCTTCAGGTCGCCCAGGCCAAGCTGGCTCTGCTTGTAGGCGCCTCCGCTGACGTCATTGGCCACTGCTTCCATGGCCCCACGGATATAGGCGAGGTGCTCGGCGGCGAACGGCAGGTCGGGCGCGCGATCGCCGCGCGGCATCTCGATCCCGCCGACCGACTTGATCAGCCGTGGATTGAGCGCCGTCTTGCTGTTGGCGAAGCGGGACGCCATCACCGCCAGCTGCAGGGCGTTGACCGCCACATAGCCCTGGCCGATGCCGTAGCTGACGGAGTCGCCGGGCTGCCAGACGGGCTCGCGCTTGACGGCCTTGCGCTTCCATTCGCGCGAACCGACCACGCCCTTCTTCTGGCCGGGGATGCCGATGTCGAAGGTCTGCCCGAAGCCCATGGCGTGCGCCGCCCGGGCGATCGGGTCGGGGCCGATCTTCAGGGCCGTCTGATAGAAATAGATGTCGCAGGAGTTCTTGATCGCGTCGTGCATGTTCTGTGCGCCGTGCCCGTCGTGTTTCCAGCAGCGCCAGGTGCGACCGCCCCAACGCCAGCCGCCGGAACAGGTCACCCGCGTTTCGGGATCGACGCCGGCCGAGAGCGCCGCCAGCGCCACCGTCGGTTTGAAGGTCGAACCCGGCGGATAGGTCCCCGTCATGACCTTGTTGAGGAGCGGCTTGCGTTCGTACTTGGCGAGCGCGGCGTACTCGGCCCCGGTCAGGCCGCGGGCAAACTGGTTGGCGTCAAAGCTGGGCGCTGAGGCCATGCAGAGGAGGTCGCCGGTTCGGCAGTCCATCACGACGATGGCGCCGCTCTCGTCGCCCATCACCTCCAGCGCCCGGTTCTGGATGTCGGCGTCGAGGGTGAGCTCGATGACCTTGCCGGGGGTCGCTGGGATGTTTCCGGCCGGGTCTTGCCGCACCTCGCGGCCATTGGCGTCCACCTCGACCTTGTGAGCGCCGGGCTTACCGCGCAGGTCCAGGTCGAAGGCTTTTTCTACGCCTTGTTTCCCGATCCGGAAGCCAGGGTGCAGCATGATCGGATCGGCGTTGGGGCCGGCGGGCGACAGGTCGTCCTTGTTCACCTTCGCCACGTAACCGATCACGTGCGCGAAAGCTCCGCCGTAGGGATAGACGCGCACTTCGCCCATGTCGGCCGTGACGCCGGGAAGCGCCGGAGCCCGGATGTTCACGGCGCTGAACTGTTCCCAGCTCATGTCTTCTGTCACCGACACCGGCGAGCGCCTGGGCGCGGCGTTGATGTCCCTGAGCAGTCGCCGACGACGCATGTCGTCCAGCGGCACGAACTCCGAGAGCGTCCGCAGGGTGACCTCCGGATCGACATCCTTGTCGCGGGTCACCAGGAGCCGGAAGTTCGGGCGGTTTGAGGCGAGCACGACTCCGTTGCGGTCGACGATCAGGCCGCGCGGAGGCGGGACCAGCTTGAAATTGAACTGGTTGGAGGTGGAAAGCTTCTCGTAGCGCTGGTTCTGGAGCAGCTGGAGCTGCGCCAGGCGCCCGCCGAGCGCCAGCACGCCGAGGCCGGCGAAACCGCCAAAGAGGAACGCCCTTCGGTGGAACACGCCCTGCCGCTCGTTGACCTCCTCGAAGAAGATGCGCGGTTCAGCCATGGCGCGGCTCACACTGGTCTGGTGGGTTGGCGCGCCCGGGCAGCCGTAGGGCGAGGGCGGCCCTGGCCCACGGCTGTTCGGGGAGCGATTCACAACCTAGAGCAGAAGTCGATGCCCACCGCAAACGGCCAAGCTGGCGGCCGGACATCTTCGAAGACCAGGACTTGGCTGACCGAGGGGCAGGGCGCTTAACTCGCGTGAAATTAAGGGAGTGATGCGATGCGCCAGGGACCGCTGACCGGACTGAAGGTCGTGGAGTTCGCCGGGATCGGGCCGGGCCCGTTCTGCGGCATGCTGCTCTCCGACCTGGGCGCCGATGTGGTGCGGATCGACCGCAAGGGCGGCCGGGGCGGCGCGCCTTCCGACGTCACCGCGCGCGGCCGCCGCTCGGTGGCGCTGGACCTCAAGAGCCCCGCGGCCATCGAGGCCTGCTTGAAGCTGATGGAAGGCGCCGACGCGGTCTTCGAGGGCTTCCGCCCCGGGGTCATGGAGCGGCTGGGCCTGGGGCCCGACGCAGCGCTCAAGCGCAATCCCAAGCTCGTCTACGGCCGCATGACCGGCTGGGGGCAGACGGGTCCCTACGCCAACGCCGCCGGGCACGACATGAACTACATCGCCATCACCGGCGCACTGCACGCCATTGGGACGACGGATAAGCCGGTTCCCCCGCTCAACCTGGTCGGCGATTTCGGAGGCGGCGCCCTCTATCTCGCCTTCGGCCTGCTGGCCGGCGTGATCCAGGCGCGCGAGACCGGCAAGGGCCAGGTGATCGACTGCGCGATGAGCGACGGGGCGGCCTCGCTGATGGCCATGTTCTACGGCTTCAAGGCCTCGGGCATGTGGCAGGGCGGTCGGCGCAACAACATGCTGGATGGCGGCGCCCATTTCTACGACACCTACCAGTGCTCGGACGGCAAGTGGATCTCGATCGGGTCTATCGAACCGCAGTTCTACGCCCTGCTGCTGGAAAAGACCGGGATCGACGACCCCGAGTTCCAGCGACAGATGGACCGCGCCGCCTGGCCCAGCCTACACGACAAGCTGGCCGCGGTGATCGCGACTAAGACGCGCGACGAGTGGTGCGCGATCATGGATGCGACGGACGTCTGCTTCGCGCCCGTGCTCGATCTCGACGAAGCTCCGAAGCACCCGCACAACGCCGCGCGCCAGACCTTTGTCGAAGTGGCCGGCGTCGTGCAGCCGGCGCCGGCCCCACGGTTCTCCGCGACCCCCGGCGCGGTCCAGGGCCCGCCGCCCACGGTCGGGGCCCACGATCGCGAGGCCTTGGCCGACTGGGGCTTCTCGCCCGGCGAGATCGATGCGCTCTTCGCATCCGCAGAACCTGTTTCCTGAAGGCGGCGTTCAGGCTGGGTTCAGCCGCCGAGTCGCAAATTGAGCGCAGGTTGGTTGCCGCGCTCTCCCGTCCCTCGAAGCGGTAGCCCGCCTGATGGAACGACACGCCCATCTGGCGGCGCGTCACCTCGCAAGGGTGGCGCGCCGTTTGCGTTGGAGCTCAGGCTTGCGTGAGCGCCCGTTCCTCCTCACCTTCCCGGCAGATGGCCCAGCCTCAATTCATCACCCGCCTGCGGGCCATCCATTGGGACCCGGCCCACTGGGCGCGCATGTCCCTGCAGACCTTCGGCAAGGCCCTGACCCGGCTCTGGGGCCGCGACGTCATGCTCTACGTCGGCGGCGTCTCGTTCTTCAGCATGCTGGCGATCTTCCCGGCGCTGGCGATCCTGATCACCCTCTACAGCCTGCTGTCGGACCCGGCGGCGGCGGCGCGCGAGGGCGAGGCGCTGTCGTTCCTGATCCCGGCCGGGGCCCGCGAGATCTTCCGCTACGAACTGTTGCGGCTGGCCAGCGCCCCGCATGGCGCCATGTCGACCCAGAGCGCCTTCGCACTGATGATCGGTCTCTACGCAGCGCATCGGGGCTTCAAGGCCATGCTGGCGGGCCTCTCATTCATCCATGACGAGGACGAGCAGCGAGGCTTTGTCGGCTTCAACCTGATGGCGCTGGCGGTCCTGGTCGCCGCCTTTGCGGGCCTGGCGGTCGTCTCGGCGCTGTTCTTCAGCCTTCGCGTCCTGGGCGCGGCGTTCGAATTCCGGCCGCTACGGGGCGTGCCGTGGCTTTACAGCGAATGGACCTGGGCCAGCGCTGCCATGACGCTCGGGATGAGCCTGATCTATCGCTGGGCGATGTCGCGCCGGCCGGTCGCCTGGCGGGCCTCGGTGCTGGGCGGGATGGCGGCCGCCGTCCTTTGCCTGTTCGCCTCCTGGGCCACGGCCTTCTACGTCACCGAGATCGCCCACCTGGGGGCGACCTACGGCTCGATCGCCACCGTCGTGGTGTTCCTGATCTGGCTGTCGTGGAATGTGAACGCGATATTCTTCGGCGGGGCGCTGGCGACGGAGGTCGAAATCGCCATCGACGCGGCCCAGCGGCCGCCGCTGCTCGCCGACCTGCGCGGCGCCGAACCTATGACTTCGCCACCAGGAAGCTGAACCCGGCGCCGACCTCGGTCCGCTCGATCAGCTCGACGCCCGCCTCGGCGGCGAAGTGGGGGACGTCGATCCGGGCCATGGGGTCGTCGGCGTAGAGCCGCACGCGGGCTCCGGCAGGGGCGGTTTCCAGGGCGCGACGCAGGCGCAGGGTCGGCACCGGGCAACGGTGCCCGCGGGCGTCGACGACAATCTCTTCAGCGGCCATGGGCGACGCCTACACGAGCGTCCGGAAAAACAACAGGCGGCGGCGTGGCGCGGCGGCTAGCCGGCCCGACGGACGGGAGCGCGGCTACGCCCGGCCTTCAGCAGGTTCCAGCCTTCGCGGGTGAGGATGAAGGCGTGTGGAGAGCCGTCCCAGCCGTTGGCCAGGGAGACTGCGCCGGCCCGCTGCAACAGCCGCAGGCCGCAGAGCCGCAGGTAGAGGCCGTGCTTCTCCGCGTCGCCGCAGGCCAGCGGCTCGTGCAACGCCGCAAGCAGAGCCTCGTGTTCTTCGGCGGTCAGTACGGGGGCGTCGTTCATAATTCCGTAACGCTGAACAGGCGTGGCCGTTGCGTCAAGAACTCAGGCTGATTTCCACGCCTTCCGAATTGAAAATCCTTGCGAGCAGGCTGCCGGCCTCGGTCCGCGGGGGCGAGGAGAAGTCGAGCCCATTGGCGCCGCGCGCCGCATAGAGCTTCGCGACGTCGGCGACCGCGAACCCAAGCTGGACCTTGCCCGCCGGGTTCTCCGCGCTGGCGGGGTGCAGGGCGAGCGTCACGTCGCCGGTGGCGAACTCACTCCAGAAGGGCGACGCGAACCTGAGCGTCAGGCCGAGGACCTCGCGATGGAAGGCCACGGCCTTGTCCATGTCGGCGACGAAGGCGATGGCGTAGCTGAACCTGGCCTGCATGGCTGAGCCTCCCGGGGCGCAAGGCTACGCCCCGCCCAGCTCGCGGTGAAGCGGGTCTTGAGAATGCCTCCGGTCGTGCGAAAAGGTCGCCCGACCAAACTCAGATGGGACGTTGCATGAAGACCCGAGCCGCCGTGGCGTTCGAGGCCAAGAAGCCCCTGGAGATCGTCGAACTGGACCTGGAGGGCCCCAAGGCCTTCGAAGTCCTGGTGGAGATCAAGGCGACCGGCATCTGCCACACCGACGCCTACACCCTCGACGGCCTGGATTCAGAAGGGCTGTTCCCGTCGGTGCTCGGTCACGAAGGCGCGGGCCTCGTGGTCGAGGTCGGGCCGGGCGTCACCAGCGTGAAGCCGGGCGACCACGTGATCCCGCTCTACACGCCCGAATGCCGCCAGTGCAAAAGCTGCCTTTCGCGGAAAACCAACCTCTGCACCGCGATCCGCGCCACCCAGGGCAAGGGACTGATGCCGGATGGCACCAGTCGGTTCTCCTACAAGGGCCAGCCGGTCTTCCACTACATGGGCTGCTCGACCTTCTCGAACTACACCGTGCTGCCCGAGATCGCGGTGGCCAAGATCCGCGCCGACGCGCCCTTCGACAAGGCCTGCTACATCGGCTGCGGTGTGACGACGGGCGTCGGCGCGGTCGTCAACACGGCCGACGTCGAGGCGGGCGCCAACTGCGTGGTCTTTGGCCTGGGCGGCATCGGCCTCAACGTGATCCAGGGCCTGAAGATGGTGGGCGCGGGCATGATCGTCGGCGTGGACATCAACCCCGATCGCGAAGCGTGGGGCCGCCGCTTCGGCATGACCCATTTCGTGAATCCGAAGGCCATCGAGGGTGACCTCGTGGCCCATCTCGTGGCGCTCACCGACGGGGGCGCGGACTACACCTTCGACGCCACCGGCAACACCGACGTCATGCGCCAGGCGCTGGAAGCCTGCCACCGCGGCTGGGGTGAAAGCATCATCATCGGCGTGGCCGAGGCCGGGCGCGAGATCGCCACGCGGCCGTTCCAGCTGGTCACCGGCCGGGTCTGGAAAGGCACGGCCTTTGGCGGCGCCCGCGGCCGCACCGACGTGCCGACCATCGTCGATTGGTACATGAACGGGAAGATCGAGATCGATCCGATGATCACCCACACCATGCCGCTGGAACGGATCAACGAGGCCTTCGACCTGATGCACTCCGGCGAGAGCATCCGCAGCGTCGTGGTCTACTGAGCGCCCAGCGCCGCCGCCTTCAGCTGCGGGAAGACCTTGCCGACCTTGCCCAGGAGGTAGTCTCCGTAGGTCCCTTCGAACTCATGGACCGAGGCGCCGTCCCAGCGGTCGGCGCGGTCCGCGGCGGTTAGTGCTGCGTCCGTCGCCACCGCCGGCAGGGGCCGCATGGGCGCCTCGAAATCGGGGTCGAAGAACAGCGGGAAGGAGAGGCGGTCGTGGCCGCTGCGGTTCATCACCCGGTGCGGCGTCGACTTGAAGCGCCCGCCGGTCAGCCGTTCCAGCATATCCCCGATGTTGCAGACCAGCGCGCCGTCGATCGGCGGCGCCTCGATCCAGCCGCCTGGGGTCCTGACCTCCAAGCCGCCCCAGCGGTCCTGCGCCAGGAGGGTCAGCAGCCCATAGTCGGTGTGCTCGCCCACACCCCAGGACCGGCTCCAGTCGGCCTCGCCTGGTCCGGTCGCCGGATAGTGGAAGATGCGAAAGAGCACGGTCGGCGTCGCCGTGTAGGCCCGGGCAAAATACCTCGCGTCGAGGCCCAGGCTCAGAGATACGCCTTCCATCAGTGCGGCCGCGGCGCGGGTCGCGGCGTCCATATAGGCGGTGGCCGCGGGCTTCAGGCCGGGCAGGGCGTCCGGGCACAGGTTCGGGCCATGCATCGGCGTTCCCGCCCGCACCCTGGGATGGTCTGCGGTCAGTTCGGTCCCGAGGTAGAGGCCCTCCTTCAGGTCCGGGCGTCCCGACGTCAGTTCTCCGCCAACCGGGAAGAAGCCGCGCCAGGCCCGGCCGCCGCGGGGCATCGCGATGGCCATCTTGTCCTGCAGCGGCAAGGCGAAGAACCGCCGGCTCTCGGCCTCCAGCGCGTCCAGAACGTCAGGGGCGATGCCGTGGCCGGTCAGGTAGAAGAAGCCATGGGCGCGGCAGGCGCGTTCGATCTCGCCAGCGACCCGGCCCCGACCTGCCTCGTCACCGCCGAACAGCGCGGACATGTCGATGACCGGCAACTGCTCCATCAGGCGGCCGGCGCCGGGCGGGCGCGCTGGTTGTAGAGCAGCTTCCGGCGCCGCTCCTGTTCCTCGGGCGGCAGGGTTGCGGGGTCCTCGACGGGCACCCCGGCGGTCACCGCCATGCCCCGTTGCAGGGCCGGCCGCGCAGACAGTTCCTCGAACCAGCGCTTGAAGTACTTGAACTCGTCGAGGTCGATCCCCTGCAGCTGCCAGCTGGCGGTCCAGGGATAGGAGATCATGTCGGCGATCGAATAGTCCTCGCCGGCCAGATAGCGGCGGTCATAGAGGCGGTTGTTCAGCACGCCGTAGAGACGATGGGTTTCGTCGGCGAAGCGCCGCTGGGCGTAGGACTGATCGCCGTGCTCCGCGGGCACCCGGCTGAAGTGGCCCCGCTCGCCGGTTTTGGGGCCCTGATTGGCCATCTGCCACATGACCCACTGGGCGACTTCGTACTTGGCGCGGATGTCGTCCTGCGGCCAGAAGCGCCCCTCCTTTTCGGCCAGGTACATCATGATCGCGCCGGACTCGAAGACGCTGATCGCTGCTCCGCCGCCCTTGGGCGCGTGATCGACCATGGCCGGCATGCGGTTGTTCGGGCTGATTTTCAGGAAGCCGTCGCTGAACTGGTCGCCCACGCCGATGCGCACGGGCACGACATTGTAGGGGATGCCGAGCTCCTCCAGCAGGATCGTCACCTTCTTGCCGTTGGGCGTTGGCCAATAGTGCACGTCGATCATGGCGGGACCTTCTTTAATGACCCTCGAAACCTAGGCTCCGTGCGACCGATCTCAACCCGACAAATCCTGCAAGGCGGATGCAGGCGTTCTGAACGCAGCCGGATTGCGTAGGCGTGGAAGGCCCTCGCGGGTGTAAGCCTGTCGGCATGGATGATTTGACGGCGAGCCAGCTTCACGCCCTGCAGAACCTCGCGCGCAAGCGGGCCGGGGAGGGCGTGCCCTTCGTGAACATCAGCGACGCGCGCGCGCTGACCGAACTGGGTTTCGCCGAGCGAAGCCGCGAGGGCTGGGACATCACCGCCACGGGAGCCGCCTTTCTGGCGCGACAGGCGCCGCTCGGGTCGCCAGGACCCGATGCTCCGGAGCCTCCGACCGATATCAAGACGCGGCGCGAGACCTAGCGGCGGCCCGCCTAGGCAAGCGGCTGAACGCGCGATAAAGGCTCCCGCGCGCTTGCGCTCCAGAAGGTTTCGAGAAGCATGAACGACACGCCGGCCGCGCTGATGGCCGCCCTGACGCAGGACCCTGCGCAGCCGCCCGAGATCTACCTGCAGCTCGTCCGGGATCTCTATCATGGGCAGCGTCACGCCGAGGGCGAGCGCTGGGCCGCTGCGGGCCTGGCGCAGCATCCGGAGGCGTTCGGGCTCTGGAATATCCAAGGCGTCCTTTTGCGGGTGCTTCGGCGGCCGCAAGAGGCTCTGGCCGCGCTCGATCGGGCCATTGCGCTGAACCCTTCGGAGGCGGGAGCCCGCGTCAACCGCGGCAATGTCCTGCTGGACCTGGGCGACGGCCCCGCGGCCGTTGCGGCGTTCGACCCACTGGTCGCCGAAGCGCCCGATAATCCCGTGCTGCACCATCACCTTGGCCGCGCCCATGACGTGGCGGGACAACCCGATCTGGCCGTGGCGTCTTTCCGCCGGGCGCTGGCCCTGCGGCCGGGGCAGGTGGAGACATGGCTGCAGTTGGCTCGCCACCTGAACGCCGGCCGTAGCGGCGCCGCCGCCGAAGCCGTCCTCGACGAGGGGCTCGTCGCCAATCCCGACAATCATGCGCTTCTGGAGGCCAAGGGCCTGGTGCTCCGCGCCTCCGGAGAACGGGGCCGGACCCTGGCGTTCCTCGATGACCTCGCCCAGCGCCATCCCGACGTCGCCTGGATCCACCTCCACCTCGGCGACATGGTGGCCGCCGATGACCGGGCGCGGGGCCTGCAGCACCTACGACGGGCCGTGGCCCTGGAGCCGGACAACCGCGACAACATCGTCGCTCTCGCCCAGGTTCTCGAGCGAGGCCGCGGCCCCGACGAGGTCGCCGAGCTCGATGAAGCCTATGAACTGGCCCGGCGGGCCATGGCGCGGGGCTGGTCAAACCCGGCGCACGCCAAGGTGTTCGGGGATTCCTTTGGCCGGGTTTGCGATTTCGAAGCGCTGGACGCGCTGGGGGATTTCAAGACCCTCGGCCGGGGCTGGGCGTCTGCCGGCATTCATGTGGCGCTGCTCCGGCACATGGCGCGGGCATCGTCGCCGGCGGATCGGATCGAACTGCTGGAGCAGCACCGCATCTGGGCCAGGGCGGTAGAGGCGCGAGCGGTCGCCGAGCCGGTCAGTCGCGCGCCTCGCGGCCCGCGGAGCAAAATCCGGCTCGGCGTGATGTCCTCGGACCTGCGCAGCCACGTGGTCACTCACTTCGCCCAGCCGATCTTCGATCACCTGGATCGCGATCGCTTCGAGGTCTACGCCTACTCGTTCTTCCGGGGACAGGAAGACCAGACCCAGGCGCGCATCGCCGGCCAGGTCACCGAATTCCGCTGGCGGCCGGACATCACGACCCGCGGCGCGGCTCAGATGATCGCCGACGACAATCTGGACGTTCTCGTCGAGTTGGGCGGGTCGACGCACATGAACAAGCTCGAGGTGATGGCCTATCGGCCGGCCCCATTGCAGGTCAGCTGGCTAGGGTACCCGCACTCCAGTGGGCTCTCGACGATCGACCGGCTGGTCTGCGACCCGTTCAATGCGCCAACCGACCCTGGTCTCCTGATCGAGCGGCCGCTGATGCTGCCGAGATCATGGGTCTCGCTTGGGCCGGCGTTTTCGGATGAGCCCGCCATCGCCGAGACCTCGGCGCAAGACCGGTATGGCGTCGTCACGTTCGGAACCGCGAACAGTCCTTACAAATACACCGCCGCCGGCCTGCGGACCTGGGCCCGGATCGTCGCCGCGGTTCCGGGGTCTCGGTTTGCCTTCATCCGTCCGGAGGCCGCCTCGCCGATCTTCCGCCGCCACGTGCTCGCCGCCTTCGCCGCCGAAGGCGTCAGCGCGGAGCGCGTGGTCTTCCATGCGGTCCGCGGTCGGCACCTGCCTGTCTACAATGAGGTCGACCTGACGCTCGACACCTTCCCGCTCACCGGGGGCACCACGACCGTCGAGTCGCTCTGGATGGGCGCGCCCGTCGTCAGCCTGGTGGGCGCAGCCTTCTTCGAGCGACTGAGCTACTCGATCCTCTCGAACGCCGGCCTGGGCGATCTCTGCGCACACGATCTGGCGGGTTATGTCGAGACGGCGGTGAACCTTGCCAACGACCGTGAGCGCCGCCGCGACCTGCGCGCCTCGATGCGCTCCCGCTTGCGCGCGAGCCCGCTCGGGCAGGCGGAAACCTTCGCCCGCGACTTCTACGATGCGATGGCCGGAGCGGTGGAGGCCGGTTAGCGAATCACCCCGCCGTCGATGGCCGCATCGGCCCGTCGCGGCGCAGATCTCGTCCCGGCGACCACTCCGCCGCCGCAGATCACCAAATCGTGCATCGCTCCCGCCCAGGGAGCTTTTGGCCAAACCAGGGTTCGCATAACGCCATTGTTGAACAGGGCGGCAGTTTGACAGACGGCCTGCCGGCTGCTGCGGCGTGTTGGCGCATCAGGGCCCATCGGGGCGCCTCAGTGCGGCGCCCGACAGAAACCCGCCTTATTTCGCCTGTGAAACGAGTACGCGCCTTGTACCGACTCGAGTTGGCTCGGCGTTCGCGTGTCAAATTCCATCGCGGCCCCAGCCGCACTCCAAGCCGAGGACATCATGGATCTCAGCCCGAACAGCAAGTCTGCTCGCCCCTCGGAAATCCTCCGCGCGCAGCAGGACATCATTCGCCAGCAGGATGCGATCATCCAGGTTCTGAAGGGAGCCCTGGCCGCGGCCGGATTGGGGTTTGCCCCGACCCAGGCCGATTGGATGTCCGGGCTCACCAAGCAGGAAGCCGCGCTGGTCGGCGTGCTGTACGCCCACTACCCCAGAAGCGTGCCGCGGGCGGACATCATCGAGCACCTGCCGGGGCACGACCATGCACGCGAGCGCCAACTCCAACTGGTCGATATCGTCGTCCACAAGGTGCGGCGAAAGCTGGGCGCCCTGACGATCGAAGCCGAGCGCGGCGTCGGCTTCCGGCTGGGCGAGGCGTTCCATGCCAACCTGCCCAAAGAGCCCCTGCAGGTCGCGCCTGAATCGAGGGTCATCCCAAGGGCCGCCTGACGCCATCGTGCTGGCGGGGCGAAGTCCGGTCGGCGCGGGGGTGAGGCGTTCGTGACGGAGCGCCGAGCGTTCCGTTTCGGGACAGCAGTCAGATGACCGCCCGCCGCTGGCGGGCGCGGTCGTTTCAGGTCTTCTCGACGACCAGGCCATCGAAGAAGTAGGCCACATCGACGTCCAGGCACTGCGAGAGCGCCCAGAGCATGGGCGCCGAGATCGTGTTGGCCCCCGTCTCATATCGATGGATCTGCTGCAGGGTCACGCCGCATTGCTGTGCGACATCGGCCAGCGAGAGGCGCATGCGAAGCCGGCGCGCGGTGAGCCGGCTGCCGATGTGCAAGCTGATGTCGGTGCTCACCTAACCCTCCCTGGCGCCTCGAAGCGGCACAACCTGGCCGCACCGATGCAACCGCCGCACCAGTCGGGCTGGCAGGGTCGTAAGCCGGCTGTTGGAAGGTTCGTTGCCGGAGCTACGCGATCAGAACGTGAAGCTCACGCCGATCAGCGGCCCGAAAATATCGAGGTCATACGTCAGGACGGGCTTGTCGAGGTTGAGGGACCAGTAGCGGAGCCCGACCACGCCGCCGAGGCTCTCCGTCCATTGATAGTTATACGTCCCGACAACCTGCCAGACCGTGGAGTCGTTCACGCCGAAGCCCCCGTAGTCGCCATAGCCGGTGACCGAACCTCGCGCGCCCGTCCGCATGGAGCCGCGAACGCCGATAACGGGATCGGTCCACTCCTTGGTGACCTTGCGCCCTATCCCCGGACCGCCGACCGTGGCGTCGAGTTTGGTCTTGAACTCGTTGTATCGCAGGCCGCCCAACAGATCGACGCTGCCACGCTCGCTGTCGTAGACGCGATAGTAGCCGGCGAGGGTGGCGGTCGTGGCGTCCAGCTCAACCTTCGTGCCGATGGTCGGAATATTGGTCGGGTTGCGGGTCTCGCCACCGCCCACGCTGAGGTAGACGAAGTCGCCGACCACGCCGAACCGGCCATAGCGGACGTCGGCCGTCCCGAGGAATGCGGCGTTCAGGTGATCCAGCACGTCGCCGAAGTCGGCCTCGACCTCGCGACCCGCAAGCGGGTAGGGGGCCGTCACGTCGCCCGAAACGCCTGTCGCCCAGAAGTACGGCGTGATCCTGACCTGCCAACCGCTGTCTTGCCCTAGTGCCGAAGAGGCCCCCAAGACGCCCACCGCGAAGGTCATGGCCGCGAGGGCGAGGCGCCTATTCATAAGGGTTTCTCGTCTTGAGGATTCTGGGATCAAGGTTCGCGCCCGTGCTGAACGCCGACCGGGCGCGGGTCAGGCGCTCAGCCGTGTCCGGGGAATTTGGCCATGACGCCACTGACGGCCGCGTCGATCATCGCCGGGTCCGATTTGCCAGGGTCGATCGTCTGAGTGGCTGAGCCG
>JBOHKZ010000047.1:0-2509 GCA_050729355.1 Phenylobacterium sp.
TCTGCCCCCAGCATCGCGGCGGCGGTCGGACGAAAGGGCTCATTGAAAACTCAACTAGACGGTCAGCCTCTCAACGCCTGTCATCCCGGACGGCCGAAGAGCCGATCCGGGACCCAGGGGCCGACGCATTGCAACAGCCCCTGGGTCCCGGCTCACCGCTTCGCGGCGTCCGGGATGACAGACCGTTGGGTCAAATGATTGGGCTTCGCTCTAATCTCCGGTTAGCGAGCGCCAGCCCACGGCGTGCACGCGTCCGACGCCCAGCGCGCCAGCCAGCGGCGGCCGGGCGAAGAGGCCGGCGAACGCCTTGTCGCGCACGTTCAGTCCGCCGGCAAAGGCCCCGAACGCCGGCAGGATCGCCCGCTCGCCATCGGTGATGAAGCAGCGGCGGCGCACCGTGCCGCGGGTCGCGGTCACCCGCGCCGCCGGGTGCAGGTGCCCGGCCACCTCGCCAGGCTGCAGGCCCGCCTGCGGCTCGTGGCGCAAGGTAAGTCCCAGCATCGAAAGCTCGTCCGCCGTCTCGCCGGGCAGCGCCTGGGGCCCGTCGGCGTCGTGGTTGCCCACCACCCAGACCAGCGTCCGGCCGCCCGCCAGTTCGCGCAGCGCCTCGGCGTCGTCCGCCGCCAGCCGGCCCTCGGACTTGCGGTCGTGGAAGGTGTCGCCCAGCAGCACCACGACCGCAGGCGTCAGCGCCGCCACCTCCGCCGCCAGCCGCCGCAGGGTCTCGCGGGTGTCGTAGGGCGGCAGCATCTGACCGCGCGCGGCGTAGGACGATCCCTTCTCCAGGTGCAGGTCGGCGACCACCAGCGTCCGTTCGGTCTCCAGCCACAGCGCGCCTGACGCCCGCAGCATCACCTCCGCCGCCAGCAGCCGCGTGCGCAGCGACCCGCAGGGCGCCTGGGCATACTGGTAGGCGAAGGTCTGGGCGCTCACGTCGTTCACTGCATGGCCTCGGCGATCAGGTCGTCGGCGGCTTCGCGCAGGATCATCTCGCCGGCCTGCCCTGGCGAGCGCTCCTTGCCGATCTCCAACATCACCGACACCGAGAACGGCGACAGGTGCTCGAGCGGGGCATGCCGGATCCGCCCCTTGATGCGCGCCAGCATCTGCCCCAGCCGCGCCACGTCGATGAGGCCGGTCGCCGCATCGTCGCGGGCGCAGCGCAGCAGCAGGTGATCCGGCTGGTGGCGGCGCAGGACGTCGTAGATGAGGTCCGTGGAGAAGGTGATCTGCCGCCCCGTTTTCTGCTGCTCTCCCGGGAAGCGCCGCTCGATCAGCCCCGCGATGATCGCACAGCCCTTGAACGCGCGTTTCATCATGAAGCTTTCGGCGAGCCAGGCTTCCAGGTCGTCGCCCAGCATGTCCTCGTCGAAGAGGTTGGCGAAGTCGAGGCCGTCCAGCGGGTTCAGCGCCCAGATCGCCATCGCATAGTCATTGCAGACGAAGCCCAGCGGCGCGGCGCCTGCCCGCTCCAGCCGCCGGGTCAGCAGCATGGCCAGCGTCGTGTGCGCCAGCCGCCCTTCGAACGGATAGACCACCATGAAATGCCGCTTCCCGCGCGGGAAGGTCTCCAGCAGCATCTCGTCTTCCTCAGGGATCACCGAGCGGTCGCGCTGCGCCTCCAGCCATTCGCGCACGTCGGCCGGCAGCACCTGCCAGTGCGGCTGGTCGGTCATCAGCTGGCGGACGCGCTTGGCGAGGTAGGTGGAGAGCGCGAACTTCGACCCGCCCCAGGACGGCATCTTCGGATCGGCGGCCGGCGCCGGCTGCACCAGCACGTCGAGATTGGTCACGCCCACCAGCCGCCAGACCTGGCCCGCGAAGACAAAGGTCTCGCCGGGCTCCAGCATCTCCAGCATGCCCTCCTCGATCTCGCCGATCTTGCGCCCGCCGCGGCCGCCGCGCATGGCGATCCGGACCGACAGCATGGCGGGCGAGATGATCGCGCCCACGTTCAGCCGGTGGCGCTGGGCGGTCTCGGCGTTGCGCACCCGCCAAAGCCCATCCTGGCCTTTCACGATCCGCCGGAACTTGTCGTAGTTCTTCAGCGCATAGCCGCCGGTCGAGACGAAATCGACGACCTGCTCGAAGTCCTCCCAGATCAGGTCGCGGTAGGGTCCGGCCGAGCGCACCTCGTCATAGAGCGCCAGCAGATCGAACGGCTCGGAACAGGCGCACCCCATGATGTGCTGCGCCAGCACGTCCAGCGCGCCGACCCGGGGCGGGTCGCCGTCCAGCTTGTTCTCTGCGATCGCCTCTCGCGCCGCCTGGCACTCCAGCATCTCGAACCGGTTTGCGGGTACGAACAGCGCCCGGCTCGGCTCGTCCAGCCGGTGGTTGGCCCGGCCGATCCGCTGCACCATCCGCGATGCGCCCTTTGGACTGGCGAGCTGGATCACCAGGTCCACGTCGCCCCAGTCGATCCCGAGGTCCAGCGTCGAGGTGCAGACCACGGCGCGCAGTTCGCCGCGGGCCATCGCCGCCTCGACCTTGCGCCGCTGCTCGGCCG
>JBOHKZ010000048.1:0-13593 GCA_050729355.1 Phenylobacterium sp.
CGCCCACCATGTTCCGGAGGCACAAGACGACGACCTCCTCGGCGCGGTCTTCGGCGCCGAGGCCCGCGGCGATGCGGCTGCGGCCGCGGTGCATGGATTCCTCCATCGCGCCGGCAAAGCCCGGATAGCGCTCGGCGAGTTCCGCATCGCTGCGGGCGGCGATCATCACCTCCATCAGCGCCACCGAGGCCGGACGGCGCAGCGCCGACCAGATGGCGTCCACGCCGTGCAGGAACCGCTCGCGGCCCACCGGCTTCGCCATCAGCGTCTCGCGGATCACCGCGCCCTGGGCGCGGGCGGCGTATTCCGCGACGGCGAGGATCAGGTCCACCTTGGTCGGGAACTGATGCAGCAGGGAGCCGCGGCTGACCTTGGCCATCTTCGCGACCAGCGGGGTCGAGGTCGCCGCATAGCCGAATTCGGCCAGGCACTGGACCGTGGCCTCCATGATCTTGGCGCGGGTGGCGGCGCGGCGCTCGGCGTTTGGCCCGCGCGGGACCTTGGACTTCTTCGGTTCCGGCATGGCTTGAGCATGGCGGCGTATCACGGCTCCGCCAAGTCCGCAGACGGCGGAGATTCCCTTTGTCAGCGGGGAACTTGACTCCCGCACCGCCAGTATTAGAACAAAAGTGGAACGAAAGGAGTCCGGAAGTCATGTCCGATTTTCGCGCAGGGCGTTTCGCCGCCATGCGGGCGAAGATCGCCGCCATCGAGGCGGGCGGACGGGCGGACTTGGGCGTTCTCCCTTTCGGCGACCCGCGGATCGACGGCTGTCTACCGGGCGGCGGCCTGCCGCTGGGACGCTGGCACGAGATCACAGGCCCCGGGATGGAAGTGGAGACCGCCGCCGCGCCGGCCGCCTTCACCGCCCTCCTGGCCGCCCCCTTGGCCCGGCGCGGCGAGACGGTGTGGGTGCTGCGCCGCGACGACCTCAATGCGCCTGGCCTGATGGGACTGGGTTTTCCGCCGGAGCGGCTGATCCAGGTCTGCGCCCGCGACGAGGCCGAGGCGCTGTCGGTGATGGAGGACGCGCTGGCGACCGTTGGGGTTTCGGCGGTCATTGGCGAGGTGGAGGCCGTGGACCTGACCGCCGGGCGACGGCTGCAACTCGCCTGCGAGAAGCGGCAGGCCACCGGCTTCCTGATCCGCCGCCGGCCGTTCGGGGGCCAGGCCCGGCGTGAGGCAGGCGGTTCCGCCGCCGCGACCCGGTGGTCGGCAACCTCCGCGCCCTCGGAGCCTGCGGCGGGCGAGTTCGGGCTGGGCGCGCCGCGCTTCGAGGTGGCGCTGGAACGCAGCCGGGGCGGGCGGACCGGCAGATGGCTCTTCGAAGCGGAGGGCGCCTACGATCTGGAGCAACGGGATGGCGCGCATCCTCTGCGCCTGGTCGCCGAGTTGGGCGATCGCCAACTGGCGCCGGCGCAACCCTTCCGCAGAGTCGCCTGACTCCCCAAAGGGCTTTCCGCCCTTTGCCCTATTGGAAACCGTTCGGGCCGTGCGGCGGCTCTTCGGCGTCAGTGCGGAGGCCGCGCGGTTGGGGTTGCAGGTCGGCCAGAAGGCGACCGACGCGCTCGCGCTCGTTCCGGAACTGGTCACCGCCGAGGCCGAGCCGGACGCCGACGCGGCGGCCCTGACCGCGCTCGTCGACTGGTGCGTGCGCTTTTCCCCCGCCGTGGCGGCCGACGCGCCGGACGGGCTCTTCCTCGACGTGACGGGGGTCAGCCACCTGTGGGGCGGGGAATGGGAGATGCTGTGCGACTTCCGCAGCCGGCTGGCCGCAAACGGCCTGCCGTTCCGCTGCGCCATCGCCGACACGCCGGGGGCCGCCTGGGCGCTGGTGCGGTTCGGCGAGGACGGGACCATCGCGCCGCCGGGCGGACAGGGCCCCTTGCTCGCGCCCCTGCCGCCGGCCGCGCTTCGGCTGGACACCGAGACCTGGGCGCAGATCGAGCGGCTGGGCCTGCGCAGGATCGGCCAGATCATGGACCTGCCGCGCGCGCCGTTCGGCCGGCGGTTCGGGCAGGCGGCGCTCACCCGCCTCGACCAGGCCCTGGGCCGGGAGAAGGAGGCGCTCAGCTTCCGCCGCCCGCCGACCCCGTGGTTCGCCAGGCTGGCCTTCGCCGAACCGATCAGCGCGCCGGAGGACATGGCCCGGGTCACCGCCGACGTGGCCGCCAAGCTGTGCGCGCGGCTGGAGGCCGAGAGCCATGGCGCGCGCCGCTTCGAGCTCTGTTTCCATCGGCTGGACGGCAAGGCGATGCCGCTCGCCATCGGCCTCTCCCTGCCCGGCCGCGACGCAGGTCGCATCGCCAAGCTCTTCGCCCCCAAGCTGGAGACCGTCGATCCGGGCTTCGGCGTCGAGGTGGTGACGCTGGCGGCCCACGCCGTGGAGGCCACGTCCGGACGGCAGGTGCGGCTGGATGCGGTCCGCGACGCGGCGCTGGAGGACGGGCTGGCCCCGCTGGTGGATCGGCTGACCAACCGCCTGGGCCCCGAGCGGGTCTGGCGCAGCGTGCCGGTGGAAAGCCATGTCCCGGAGCTTTCCGTTGGCCGCGCCCGGCCGCTCGACGCGCCCGGCGAGGCCCGCGCCTGGGATCGTCAGGCGCCGCGACCGCTTCGCCTGTTCCGCCGCCCCGAGCCGGTGGAGGGGGTGATCGCGCTCACGCCCGACGATCCGCCGACCCAGTTCCGCTGGCGCGGCCAGGTGCACCGCGTGCGCCGCGCCGAGGGGCCGGAGCGGATCGGCGAGGAGTGGTGGAAGGGCGAGATCGGCGACGCCAGCACCACCCACATCCGCGACTACTACCGCGTCGAGGACGCCGAGGGCGGCCGCTTCTGGCTGTTCCGCGCCGGGCTCTATGAGGCCGACGCGACCCCGAAGTGGTGGCTGCACGGACTGTTTGGATAGGACCCCGAGATGAAACCCAAGATCAGCCTGATCACCTTCGGCGCGCGCGACCTCGAGCGGATGATCGTCTTCTACCGCGATGGCCTCGGCTTCCCGCCGCACAACTACAAGCCCGGCGACGACATGGTGATGTTCCGGCTGGAGGGGACCTGGCTCGGGCTCTTTCCCCGCAACGAACTGGCCAAGGACGCGACCGTGTCGACCGAGGGCTCGGGCTTCAGCGGCGTCGCGCTGGCCCACAACGCGCCTTCCAAGGAAGAGGTCGACCAGGTGTTCGCCCAGGCGCTGGCCGCCGGCGCGACGTCCGTGAAGAAACCCGAGGACGTCTTCTGGGGCGGCTATTCCGGCTACTTCGCCGATCCCGAGGGCAACCTCTGGGAAGTCGCCTTCAATCCGTTCACGGACCTGACGTGACCCGCTACGCCGAACTCCAGGCCGCCAGCAACTTCTCGTTCCTGAGGGGCGCGTCGCATCCGGGCGAGCTGGTGGTCGGCGCCGACGCGCTCGGCATGGCGGCCATCGGGATCTGCGACCGCAACAGCCTGGCCGGCGTGGTGCGGGCCTGGTCGGCGATGAAGGCGCAGAACGAGGGCGGCTCGAAGATCCGCGCGTTGACCGGCTGTCGCCTCGACTTCGCCGACAGTTCGCCAAGCCTCCTGGTCTACCCCTCCGACCGCGAGGCCTACGGGCGCCTCACCCGCCTGCTGACCGTCGGCCAGCTTCGCGAGAAGAAGGGCGCGTGCGAGCTGCGCTGGAAGGACTTCCTCGACCATTCCGAGGGCCAGCTGGCGCTGGTCGTGCCGCCGGACCATCTGGACGAGGCGTTCGAGCGCGACCTGATCCGCATCGGCGGCGAACTCTCCGGAAGCGTCTGGCTGGCGGCCGCGCGCCGCTACGGTCCGCGCGACCTGAAGCGGCTGTCGCAGCTCGCCGCCCTGGCCGAGCGTTCCGGCGCGCCGATGACGGCGACCAACGACGTCCTCTACCACGGCCCCGAACGGCGGATGCTGCAGGACGTGCTGACCTGCATCCGCGAGACCTGCACCATCCAGGAGGCGGGCCTCAGGCTGCAGGCCAACGCCGAGCGGCACCTGAAGTCGCCGGACGAGATGGCGCGCCTGTTCGCCAAATTCCCGGGCGCGGTCGAGCGCAGCCTGGAGGTCGTCGAGCGGATCGATTTCGACCTCGGCCAGCTCCGCTACGAGTATCCGGACGAGCCGGTGCCGCCGGGCAAGACCGCCATACAGCACCTGCGCGACATCACCTGGGCCGGCGCCCAGTGGCGGTTCCCGGGCGGCGTTCCGGAGAAGGAGGAAAAGACCATCAGCTACGAGCTCGATCTGATCGAGAAGCTCGACTACCCCAACTACTTCCTGACCGTGCACGACATCGTCCGCTGGGCGCGCAGCCAGGGGATCCTCTGCCAGGGCCGCGGCTCGGCGGCCAATTCCTGCGTCTGTTTCTGCCTGGGCATCACCGCGGTCGACCCGACCAAGGAAGACCAGGACCTGCTGTTCTCGCGGTTCATCTCCGAGAACCGCAACGAGCCGCCCGACATCGACGTCGACTTCGAACACGAGCGGCGCGAGGAGGTGATGCAGTACGTCTATCGGCGTTACACCCGCGACCGCGCCGCGATCGTCGCCACCGTCATCCACTACCGGCCGCGCATGGCCATCCGCCAGGTCGGCAAGGCGCTGGGCCTGACCGAGGACGTCACCGCCACCTTGGCCAACACGGTCTGGGGCAGCTGGGGCGACAGCGTTCCCGACGAGCACATCCGCCAGACGGGGATCGATCCGAACGCGCCGGAAATCCGCCGGGCGACGGCGCTGGCGCAGGAACTGCTGGGCTTCCCGCGGCACCTGTCGCAGCACGTCGGCGGCTACGTGCTGACCCAGCGCCGGCTCGACGAGACCGTGCCGATCGGCAACGCGGCCATGAAGGACCGCACCTTCATCGAGTGGGACAAGGACGACATCGATGCGCTCGGCCTGATGAAGGTCGACGTGCTGGCGCTGGGCATGCTGACGGCGCTGAAGAAGAGCCTCGACATCCTCGGCGTCGAGGACATCGCCGACATCCCGCAGGGGGATCCGGAGGTCTACGAGATGCTCTGCAAGGCCGACTCGGTCGGGGTCTTCCAGGTGGAGAGCCGGGCGCAGATGTCGATGCTGCCCAGGCTCAAGCCGCGCAAGTTCTACGACCTGGTCATCGAGGTCGCCATCGTGCGGCCGGGCCCGATCCAGGGCGACATGGTGCATCCCTACCTGCGGCGAAGGAGCGGTCAGGAGCCGGTCGAATATCCCGCGCCCTCGCCGGAGCATGGCGATGCGGATGAACTCAAGACCGTGCTCGGCAAGACGTTCGGGGTGCCGCTCTTCCAGGAACAGGCCATGCGGCTGGCCATCGAGGCGGCGCATTTCTCGGAGAGCGACGCCGACGGCCTGCGCCGGTCCATGGCCACTTTCCGCGCCGACGGACGCCTGTGGACCTACCGGGAGATGTTCATCGAAGGCATGGTCGGGCGCGGCTACGAGCGCGACTTCGCCCAGCGCTGTTTCAAGCAGATCGAGGGCTTCGGCTCCTATGGCTTCCCGGAGAGCCATGCGATCAGCTTCGCGATCCTGGTCTACGTCTCGGCCTGGGTGAAATGGCGTCACCCGGAAATCTTCTGCGCGAGCCTGCTGAACAGCCAGCCGATGGGGTTCTACCAGCCGGCCCAGCTGGTCCGCGATGCGCGCGAGCACGGCGTGGAAGTGCTGCCCCCCGACGTGATGCTGAGCGAATGGGACTGCCGGCTGGAAACCCCGAGCGATCGGCGATCGCACCATGCCGCGGTGCGCCTGGGCCTTCGGCAGATCAAGGGGTTCAAGGAAGCCGAGGCCACGCTTCTGGTCGCGGCGCGGGAGGCCGGTGGCCGTACGTTGGAGGACTTCGTGCTGCGCGCCGGCCTGTCGCGTCGCGGGCTGGAGCTGCTCGCTGAGGCTGACGCCTTCCGCTCGCTGGGGGTCGATCGGCGCCAGGCGCTGTGGGCCGTGAAGGGGCTTTCGCCCGACATCAACGCGGCGAAGACCGCGCCGCTGCTCACCCGCCAGAGCCTGAAGGAGGCGCAGGTGCAGCTGCCCTTCATGAGCCAGCCCAAGGAGGTGGCCGAGGACTACCGCACCACCAGCCTCTCCCTGAAAGACCACCCGGTCCGGTTCTTCCGTGAGGACCTGGCCCGGATGCAGGTGGTTCCCTGCTCGGCGTTGAAGACCCAGCGCAATGGCCGGCGGCTGGCTGTGGGCGGCCTGGTGCTGGTGCGCCAACGGCCCGGCACCGCCAAGGGCGTGGTGTTCATGACGCTCGAGGACGAGACCGGCATCGCCAACGTCGTCGTCTGGAAGGACGCCTTCGACGCCAACCGGCGGCTGGTGATGAGCTCCTCCTTCCTGGTGGTGCACGGCCAGGTGCAGAGCGCCGAGGGCGTCATCCATGTGGTCGCCGAACGCTTCACCGACCTGACCTACAAGCTCGCCCACATGCGCGACGAGGAAGGGCCCACCGGCGATCCGCCGCCGGAGATCCACAACCGGGTCACCGGCCGCCTGATCCGCAGCCGCGATTTCCACTGACGCGCATCAGCCCACTTGACCGCCGGCTGGCCGCGCCCTGATCGTGGGGCGGGGAGATCCCGAGTCATGCGAAGCCTGTCGCCCGTCCTCGCGGCCATCCTGACCCTGCTCGCATCGTCGGCCGCCGACGCCGCCGACTGCGCGCATGACCGCACGGCGCTGCTCGCCCTGGACCTCCAGACCTTCGACAAGACGCTCCAAAAGGGCTGGCGCGTGATCGGCGACGTCGAGGGTTGCGAGGCCGCCGGAGCGGCCCTGATCGCCGACTACCGCCGCATCCACGCCGCGGCGTTGACGCCCCGCGACGACCGGGGCCTGGCCTGGCACGAGGGGCAGCTGCGCGCCATGGACGGCGACTATGCTGCGGCCGTTCCGCTCTTCGCGCTGCAGCAGGCCGATCCCATCGCGGCCAACAGCATCTACGCCGACGCGACCGTCGCCTTCCTGAGGCGGGACCTTGCGGCCCTGCAGGCCGCTCGGGCCCGCCTCGCCGCGCTGCCGCCGCCAAAGGGCTTCGAGGTGGGCGCCGCCGAATACCAGGCGAAGACCGGCCAGACGCTTACCTGGCCGACCAACCTCAACCTGGTCGATGGGCTGATCGCTTGCTTCGACAAGCCCTACAAGCAAGCCTACACCTTCGCGTGCAGACCCCGGGGAAAGAGCGTCTCATGAACAGGATTCTGGCCGTCGTATCGGCGTTCGTGGCCATGGCCGCGCTTGCGGCGGGCTCGGCTGGCGCGCAGCCGGCGGCGCCCAAAGTGAAGATCGAGAGCGGGGCGCTGGTCGGGGTCGCCTACGAGAACGCCAACGTCTTCCGCAACATTCCCTTCGCCGCGGCGCCGGTCGGCGACCTGCGCTGGGCGCCGCCTCAGCCCGTCCAGCCCTGGACCGGCGACCGCCTGGCGGCGACGCAGGGGGTCTCCTGCCCGCAGCCGATGAACGCCAACGACACGCCGAACGGCGGCGGCGCCAACGGGCCGACCTCCGAGGACTGCCTGCAGCTCAACGTCTTCACTCCGAAGGCCGCGAAGAAGGCCCCGGTGATGGTCTGGATCCATGGCGGCAGCCACCGGACCGGCGCGGGCTGGGTCTATGACGGTCAGAACTTCGCCCGCGACGGCGTGGTCGTGGTGACCATCAACTACCGGCTGGGCGCGCTGGGCTACTTCGCCCACCCCGCGCTGACCAAGGCCGCCAAGCCGGGCGAGCCGGTCGGCAACTACGGCCTGATGGACCAGATCGCGGCGCTGAAGTGGGTGCAGCGGAACATCGCGGCCTTTGGCGGCGACCCGAAGAACGTCACCGTCTTCGGAGAATCCGCCGGCGGCATGAGCACTCTGGCTCTGCTCGCCACACCCGCCGCCGACGGGCTCTACCAGAAGGCCATCGTCGAATCCGGCCTGGGCTGGGTGCAGCCGAAGCCCCTGGCCACGAAGGAAACCGAGGGCGTCGCCATGCTGGAAAAGGCGGGCCTCACCGGGGCCAGCGCCGCCGAGCTGCGGGCCATCCCGGCGGACAAGCTCGTTCCGATGAACGGCGACTACCAGCCCTTCGTCGACGGCAGGCTGATGACCGAGACCGCCTCCCAGGCGCTCGCCCGCGGCAAGTTCCCCGACGTGCCGCTGATCATCGGCTCCAACTCCGGCGAGGACTCGCTGATGGGTCCCGGCCCGGTCGGCGAACCGCAGCTTTCGATGGTCAAGACGCTGATGGCCGGCGCCTACAAGGCCGACGCCGACAAGGGCGAGCAGGTGGTGGCCCGGGCGGTCTTCACCGACCGCGTCATGGGCGGCCCGGCGCGCTGGGTGGCGGCCAAGGCGTCACCCGGCAAGCCGGCTTACCTCTACTACTTCTCCTACGTCGGCTCGCGGTTCCGGCCGGCGATGACCCGCGCGACCCACGCCGCCGAGATCCAGTACGTCTTCGAGTACTGGGGCCGCCGCACCCCGATGAGCCAGGTCTCCGACGAGGACAAGGCGATGGCCACGCTGATGCACGCCTGCTGGGTTAGTTTCGCCAAGACCAGCGCGCCGAAGTGCGGGTCCGAGGCCTGGCCGGCCTACACCCCGGCGAAGGACCAGCTGATGGAGTTCGGCGCCTCGTCCGGCGTGCGCACCAACTTCCGCAAAACCCAGCTCGATAGCCAGGAAGCGTTTGTTCTGCCAACCTTGGCGCTCGGCAAGTAAGCCTTTGAAACGACTCTCGAACTGAATCGTCCAACCGGCGTTTCAGACTCTGGAGTTCATCGGGGAATGACCAGCGATGGCGCGTCCAACCTGGCAGGGGTACCTGCGGCTGAGCCTCGTGAGCTGCCCTGTGGCGCTCTACTCAGCCACCTCGCGCTCCGGCGAGGTGCACTTCAACATGCTCCACAAGGCGACCCATAATCGGATCAAGATGATCCCCACCGACCCGGAGACCGGGCCGGTCGACCGGTCCGACATCGTCAAGGGCTATGAGATCGAGAAGGGCCGCTACGTCGTGGTCACCGACGAGGAGATCAAGGCGGTCAAGCTGGAGACCACCCGCACCCTCGACATTGAGCGCTTCGTCGACGAGGAGGACATCGACCGGCTCTACTGGAACGATCCCTATTTCCTGGCGCCCGACGGCGACATGGCGGTCGAGGCCTTCACCGTCATCCGCGAGGCCATGAAGAAGGCCCGCAAGGTGGCGCTGGGCCGGCTGGTCATGCACCAGCGCGAGCGCCTGATGGCGCTGGAGGCGCACGAGAAGGGCATCCTCGCCTACACGATCCGCAGCAACAGCGAGGTCCGCCAGGCCGAGGAGATCTTCGCCCACATCAAGGCGATGAAGCCCCCGGCCGCCATGGTCGACATCGCCGCCAAGATCATCGAGCAGCAGGAGGGGCCGTTCGATCCCTCGCAGTTCACCGACCGCTACGAAGACGCCCTGCGCGCCCTGATCAAGGAAAAGGAGAAGGGCAATACGGTGAAGACGCCGGAGGCTCCGAGAGAGGCCGAGGTCATCGACCTGATGGAGGCCCTGAAGCGCAGCCTTGGCCAGCCCGGCGGGCGGCGCAAGACCGCCGCGCGCGCCGAAGAGAAGCCGGCAGCGAAGAAACCAGCCGCCCGCAAGCGCGCCTGAGACCCAGCCATGGCCGCCTATGTGGTCAATGAGATCGTGGTCAACGATCCGGCGACGTTCCAGACCTACGTCGTGCAGGTGCCGCCGACGCTTGTCCCGTTCGGCGGCCGCTATCTGGTGCGCTCGGGCGCCAGCGAGGCGATCGAGGGCGAGCCGCCCGCCCGTCTAGTGATCCTGGAATTCCCCGACCGCGCCGCCGCCAAGGCCTGGCGCGGTTCGCCCGCCTACCAAGCCATCCTGCCGATCCGCGACGCCAGCTCGACGTCGCGGGTCTATGTGGTGGACGGCTACGAAGCGGGCTGAGCGGCCGCTACTTCTTCAGGCCTTCCTCGGTCCAGTCTAGCTGCTTGGCGAGGTGGTGTTCGCGCACCGCCGGGCCGTCGGCGCCGAACTCCATGGAGGCCTCGCTCGCCGCGTTGAACTTCGGCCAGGCCGGACCGCCGGCCGCGCCGGGATTGCCCGATTTGATGAAGGCCGCCCAATAGGCGTTCACCGCGGTGGCCAGCGGCTGGTCCTCGGGGGACAGCTTCTGCTTCGGGCCGGCGAAGGCGTAGGGGATCTCGGCTGTGTGGACCGCGCCCAGCGACGAGGCCCGTTTCGCCGGCGTCACGTAGGAGAAATAGTAGAGGTAGACCGGCTGGCCGGCCTTGGATTGCAGGCGCGAGACGTTGCGGTCGGGCTCGGTGATGTACTGGCGCGTCGCCATGTCGTTGACGATCTGCAGCTTGTTGTCCTTGCCGTCGGGGTCGAAGGCGGCCAGGGCAGTCGCCTTGCGCGCCTCGGGAATGGCGTCGAGCGCGGCGGGCTGCGGCCTGAAGAGGCTGGCCTCGTTGGAGTTGCCGCCGATCAGGAGCGGGATCTTGGCCTGCTTGCCGGCCGCGAAACCCTCGGCGATGCCGGTCTGCACATAGCGGCCGTCGACGATCGGGCCGGCGCGCGAGGTGAACGGGCCGGTGTAGGGCATGGCCGAGAGCGGCAGCTTGCGGAGCGCCGCGGCGGCCGCCGCATCGTCCCCGGTCACCCCGGCCTTGGCGGCGGCTTCGCCGCCGGAGGCCTCGGCGGCCTTCAGCGGCGTGGGCTCGAGGCGGCCGAAGCTGGATTCGCCGATCGCCTTCTGGAAGAGGCCGCGCGCATCGGGCGCCAGCATCAGATAGAGCACCGAGATGCCGCCGGCGCTTTCACCGGCGATGGTGACGTTCTTCGGGTCGCCGCCGAAGCTGGCGATATTGGCCTGCACCCACTTCAGCGCGGCGATCTGGTCCATCAGGCCGTAGTTGCCGGTCGGGCCTTCCTTGGTCAGCGCGGGGTGAGCGAACCAGCCGGCGCGGCCCAGGCGATAGCTCAGCGAGACGGTGATCGCCCCATCCTTGGCGAACTGGATGCCATCGGTCTCCGCCCCGAAGGCCGCGGTGGAGGCCCCGATCGTGAAGCCGCCGCCGTGGATCCAGACCAGCACCGGCAGCTTGGCGCCCGGCTTCACGCCGGCAGGCCGCGTGACGTTCACGAAGAGACAGTCCTCGATCGCCGTCCCATCGCGCGCCGGCTGGCAGCTCGCGCCGGCCTTGGTCGCGTCGCGCGCGCCGCTCCAGCCGGCCGCCGGGGCCGGCGGACGCCAGCGCAGGTCGCCCACCGGCGGCGCTGCGTAGGGGATGCCCAGGAAGGTCTCGACGCCCTCGACGGTCGCGCCGTGCAACGCGCCCTGCTTGATCTTCGCGGCAGGCCCGGCGGCGGTCGTGGCGGCAGGCGCTTCGGCCTGCGCCGCGTCGGCGAAGGAAGCGCCGGCCAGGCCCAGAACCAGGGCTGCAGCAGCCAGCGAACGTCGGATAATCATCGGTGTCCCCCCAGGATTTTGCCGATCTCTAGGGCCCGGCTGTTTCGCCATTGTGTCGTTCGGGCGCGCAGCTTGACCGACCCCGCGCGCAATGGTGACCTCGCCGCCAACCAGGAAGCGTGGGGGGCCGACGTGTCGAGAACTGCAACCGCCGTGGCGATGGTGCTGGCGCTGGCCGCCGGCTCGGCCCAGGCCCAGTCGACCACCTTGAAATACGGGACCTGGGGTTTCGATCTCGCCGGCCGCGACCTGGCGACCAAGCCCGGCGACGACTTTTTCCGCTACGCCAACGGCGCCTGGCTCGATCGAACCGCCATCCCCAGCGACAAGGCCGGCGTTTCGCTGCGCCTCCTGATGAGCGATCTGGCCGAGGCGCGTCTCCACGCCCTGGTGGAGGAGGCCGCCAAGACCGCCGGCCACGAGCCCAAGACCCTGGAGGGCAAGGTCGGCGCCTTCTACACGTCCTTTATGGACGAGGCGCGGATCGACGCCCTGGGCGCCAAGCCCATCGTGCAGGAACTCGACGCCATCCGCGCCGCCAAGACCCGCGAGGCCCTGGGCGCCCTGATGGGTCGTACGGTCCGCGACTTCGAGGGCTCGGCCTTCAACCTCGGCATCGACGTCGACGTGAAGGACATCAGCCACTACGCGGTCTACCTGGGCCAGGGCGGCCTGGGCCTGCCCGACCGCGACTACTATCTCCAGCCGTCCTTCGCGGAGAAGAAGGCGGCATGGCAGGCCTATGTCGAAAAGCTGCTGGCGCTGGAGGACTGGCCCGACCCCGCCGGTCATGCCGCCGCGATCGTCGCGCTGGAGACGAAGATCGCCCAGGCGAGCTGGACCCGCGCCGAGCAGCGCAATCCCGACACCACCTACAATCCCTACACCCTCGCGGAGCTGGAAAAGGCCGCCCCCGGCTTCCCCTGGCGCGGTTTCCTGGCGGAGGCAGGCCTGGGTGCGCCGGCCAAGGTCGTGGTGATCGAAAAGACCGCCTTCCCGAAGATCGCCGCCATCTTCGCCGACACCCCGGTGGACGTGCTGCAGGCGTGGCTGGCCTTCAGTGTCGCCGACAATGCCGCGCCCTACCTCTCCAAGCCCTTCACCGACGCCGCCTTCGAGATGCGCCAGAAGGGCCTTTCCGGCCAGGCGGAACCGCAGGCCCGCTGGAAGCGCGGCGTCCATGCGGTGAGCGGCGGCGACTATGGCGCCGGCGACCGCTTCGACCGGTTCGGCAACCTCGGCTGGGCGGTCGGCGAGCTCTACACCGCCAAATATTTCCCGCCCGCCGCCAAGGCCAAGGTCCAGGCGCTGGTCGTCGACCTGAAGAGCGCCTACGCCGCGCGCATCCAGAAGCTCGACTGGATGAGCCCGGCCACCAAGGCCGAGGCTCTGAAGAAGCTGGCGGCCTACAACGTCAAGGTCGGCTATCCGGACACGAACCGCGACTACTCCGGCGTGGTCATCCTGGACGACGACCTGGTGGGCAACGTCCGCCGCGCCGCCGAAGCCGACTGGGCCTTCTACGCCAAACGCTCGAAGGGGCCGGTCGACCGCCAGGACTGGCTGATGACCCCGCAGACCAACGACGCCTACAACGGTTCGCTGATCGACATCGTCTTCCCGGCCGGCATCCTGGCGCCGCCGATCTTCGACGCCGACGCCGACCCGGCGATCAACTATGGCGCGGTGGGCGGGGTGATCGGCCACGAGTTGACCCACGGGTTTGACGACCAGGGCCGCAAGTACGACGCCCAGGGGCGGCTGCGCGACTGGTGGTCGGCCGCCGACGCCAAGACCTTCGAGGCCCGCGCCAAGGTGTTCGGGGCGCAGTATTCCGCCTACGAGCCCGTGCCGGGAGCCCATGTGAACGGCGACCTGACCATGGGCGAGAACATCGCCGATCTCGGTGGGCTGACGCTGGGCCTCGACGCCTATCACGCCTCCCTGAAGGGCAAACCCGCGCCGGTTATCGACGGCCTGACCGGCGACCAGCGGGTGTTCCTCGGCTGGGCGCAGGCCTGGCGGGGCAAGGCGCGCGACGAAGCCGTCCGCCGCCAAGTGGTCAGCGACCCGCATTCCCCGCGCCAGTATCGTGTCAACGGCCCGGTGCGGAACATCGACGCCTGGTACGC
>JBOHKZ010000049.1:0-22632 GCA_050729355.1 Phenylobacterium sp.
GGCCCGAGCCGACCGCCCGCAGCGGACCCGGGTCGATGCCTAAACTCCGGGTGATCGATCGTCTGGCGACCTTGGAACGCCGCGCCTGGGATCGGCTCTTTCCCGGTGAACTTGAGGGCTACGACTACCTCGCCGCCGTGGAGTCGGCGGGTATCGAGGGCTTCCGATGGCGCTACCTGCTGGTGGAAGAGCAAGGGCGTCTGCTGGCCGCGGCGCCGGCGTTCCTGACCGAGTATCCCCTCGAGACGACGCTCGCGGGGCCGGCAAGGCGGGTGGCGGACGGCCTGCGCCGCGTGGCGCCCGAGGCGCTCACCCTGCGCTTGGCGTGCATCGGTTCGCCCTGCACCGAGACCGCCTTGCTGGGGTTCGACCCCGCCGTGACCGAACGCCAGAAACCGCAACTGCTGCGCCAGATCCTGGCTGGTCTTGACCAGACCGCCTCGCGGGAGCGGTGCGGATTGCTGGGGATCAAGGATGTGGCGGAGGGCGGCAGCGGGCTCTGGAGCCAGGCGGCGCCCGAGTACCGCGCTCTCGCCAGCCTGCCCAGCGCCAGTCTCGATATCGATTTCACCAGCATAGACGCATACTTGCAGCGGCTTTCTCCGGCGACGCGCAAGGACATGCGGCGCAAGTTGAAAGCCCTTGATCAAGTGCGGGTCGAGACGCGGGCCAGCATCGACGACGTCCTCGACCCGGTCATGGCGCTATACGCCGAGACCCGCGCCCGCGCCGAGATGGCGCTGGAGGACCTGACCCCCGCCTATTTCCAGGGCGTGCTGCGGCGGCTTGGGGACCGGGCCTTCTGCACCCTCTACTGGCAGGGCGCTGACCTCCTGGCGGTGAACCTGTTGCTGCAGGACGGCGACACGCTGCTCGACAAGTTCTTCTGCATGAACGCCGAGCGTGGGCGGCCGCTCAACCTCTACTTCCTCAGCTGGTTCACCAACGTGCGGCTTTGCCTGGAGCGCGGCCTCTCGCACTACCGGTCAGGCCAGGCGGGCTATGAGAACAAGCTTCGGCTGGGCAGCACGATCACGCGCAACGCCAACTACTTCCGGCACCGCAACGCCCTGCTGAACGGCGGCCTGCGCCTTGTCGCTCCGCTGTTCGCTGCGGACCCGGTCGCGGAGCGGGCGGCATGACCATCTGGAGCCATGCGCGGGAGGCGGGCGCCCCGCGGCGGCGTCTCGCGCTCTGGGCGCTCTGTGGGGCCCTGCCGTTCCTCACCCTGGCCTATCAGATCTGCGCCAAGCAGGCGGCGCGGGACCTGGCCGTCATACCGTTCGGAGCGGCCTGGATCGGGGCTCTGGTCCGCAACCCCTGGGCCCAGGCGCTGCTCGGATTCGAGATCGTCAGCTTCGTGGCCTGGATGATCGTGCTCGCGGAGATGAAGCTGGGCGCCGCCTTCTCGCTCTCGGCCCTCAGCTACATCCTGGTGATCGTGGCCAGCTGGACGGTCTTCCACGAGCCCGCCGACCTGATGCAGGTGCTGGGCGGCGCCGCGATCCTGGCCGGCGTCTGGATGATCGGCCGCGATGATTTGTCGAACGACGCAGCCTGAGGTCGCTGACGTTGGGGCGGGGGCTGTGACATCCATCATCCAGGCCGCGTCGAACAGGCAACTCTGGGCGCAACGGTGCAAGACGATCTCCTCCGGCCCCGCTAATCTGAGGGGTGTGAACGCGAAGAACGGCGACAGCATCGGATCCGAGGGCGGGCAGTCGCTTCTCGAGACCTATTTGACCCGGCGCCCCGACCTTGTGCGGTTCTTCACCCAGCGCCTGCGGTCGGCCGCCGCGGCCGAGGACCTTGTCCAGGACATCTATGTACGGCTGGCGGCCCAGGACGGCGGCGTCACGATCCACAACCCCGTCGGCTATCTCTACCGCCTGGGCTCCAACCTGATGCTCGACCGCCTGCGGGGCGAACGCCGCGCCGCCGTGCGCGAGGGCGCCTGGCTGGACAGCAACAGCACACGCGTCGGCTCGGAGGAGGTCGCCGAGGACCCCAGCGCCGAACAGGCGATCGTCGCGCGGCAACGGCTGGAGGCCATCGTGTCAGCCCTCAGGGAGCTCCCGGACCAGACGCAACGGGCGTTTCGAATGCACAAGTTCGAGGGTATGAGCCATCCTGAGGTGGCCGCGGCGATGGGGATCTCGCGCAGTTCGGTGGAAAAGCATGTGATGGCGGCCTTGAAGCTCTTGGCCGCAAGGGTGCGATAGGGTTTGGAGGAATCAGGCTGTCGGCGGCGTCATCTCAGTGATGGCGTCGGAATGTTCGACAGCTGGACCTGGGGCCGATGAGCGAGCAGATCCCGATTGCAGGCATGGACACCGTGGCCGACCAGGCCGCGACGTGGTTCGCGCGCCTGCAGGGTGAAGACGCCAACGGCGACGATTGGCTGGCCTTTGAAAGCTGGCTGGCGGTCCCGGCGCACGCCGCGGCCTACGAACGGCTCGAAGCTCTCTGGGTTTCGCTCGACGATGACGCAGCAGCGGTGCAGGCCGCGCTCGACGCGCCGCCCGCGTTCATGCCGCGTCGCCCGCTTCCACGCCGCGCCGATGAGCGTCACCCGACCCGACGGGCCTGGCTGGCCGCAGGCGGCGCGCTGGCGGCCAGTCTGGTGGCCGGCGTCTTCGTGGTCGCCAATTGGCCGACGCCCGCCGTGCCGACCCAGGCTTTCCGTACGGCGGCGGGCGAGGTGCGGGACATCGCCCTGGCGGACGGCACGCGCATCAAGCTCAACGGCGCCTCGTCGCTGAACGTTCGACTGGGGCGCGATGCGCGCCGTGTGCAGATGGCGGACGCCGAGGCGACCTTCGACGTGGCCCACGACCCGAAGCGGCCCTTCCTGATCGAGGTCGGCGACCAGCAGGTGAGGGTGGTCGGCACCGAATTCAACATCGATCACTACGACGGCCAGACAGCCTTGACCGTCCGCCGCGGCGTCGTGGAGGTGCGGCCGGTGGATCAACCGACGGCGACGCCCACGCGGCTGGTCGTCGGCCAGGAGCTGCGCCACCGCGACGGCGAGGCCGGATCCACGGTCAGCGCGACCGACCCCGGCATCGCCTTCGCCTGGACGCAGGGCCAGCTGATCTACCGTGACGCGCCGCTGTCGCAGGTGGCTGCCGACCTCAGCCGCCGTCTCCCGCGGCCGGTGCGCCCGGCCGATCCCGCTACGGGCGCCATGCGGTTTACGGGCGTGCTGATGATCGACAACGAGGACGCCATGCTGCGGCGCCTGGAGGCATATGCGCCGGTGAAGGCGGAGCCGGTCCGCGGCGCGATTGTCCTGCGCCGCCGCTGAATCCGCTCAGGCGCGAAGGCGTGGCGGCGCAGCGTCCGCAACGAGCTCCGCCTCTCGCTTACGAAGGTCGGTCTCCGCCTGCCCGATATAGTCCCGGGTGAGCGGGACGGCGTCCTGCCGCCGTGCGATCTGCAGCTGGAACACGACGACGTTCTCGTAGCGGAAAGCCGCTTCGGACATCGCCAGGTAGTAGTCCCACATCCGGCAGAACCGCTCGTCAAACAGCGCGGCGGCCTGCGCCCGCCGGGCCTGGAAATTCGCCCGCCAGGCCTTGAGTGTCTCGGCGTAGTGCAGCCGCAGGACTTCGACGTCGGTGACGATCAGCCCGATGCGCTCGACCACCCGGGTCATGTCCGACAACGACGGCAGGTGCCCGCCAGGGAAGATGTAGCGGGTGATCCAGGGGTTGGTGACGCTGGGCTCGTCCGAGCAGCCGATGGTGTGCAGCAGCATCACCCCGTCGTCGGCAAGCCGGTCGCGGCAGGTCTCGAAGAAGGCCGGGTAGTTCCCAAGGCCCACATGCTCGAACATGCCGACCGAGACGATGCGGTCGAAGCGGCCGGTCACCGCCCGGTAGTCGGCGAGGTCGAAGCGCACGCGGTCACCCAGGCCCAGCGCTTCGGCGCGATGGCGGGCGCGGGCGATCTGCTCCGCGGAAAGCGTGACGCCCAGGACTGACCCGACGCCGCCTGGCCCAGCGAGGTAGAGGGCGAGCCCGCCCCAGCCGCAGCCGATGTCGAGCACGCGGTGGTTCGGTTCGAGCCGCAGCTTGGCCGCCACATGCCGCTTCTTCGCCAGTTGCGCGTCGGCGAGGCTTTGTCCCGGGTGCTCGAAATAGGCGCACGAATATTGCCAGTCGGGATCGAGGAAGAGGGCATAGAGCGTGTCGCCCAGGTCGTAGTGATGGGCGACATTGCGCTGGGCGCGGCGCGGGTCGTTGCGCTGGCGCCAGAGCTGTGTGGCGGTGCGCAGGCGGTCGATCGCCCGGACGATCGGACCTGGGGCCGTCTCATCGCCGTGCCGCAGGATGAGGCTGAGGAAGTCCAGCACGTCGCCGCACTCCAGCGTCAGCCGTCCGTCGGTATAGAGCTCGCCCGTCCGCAAATCCGGGTCGAGCATCATGGCCCAGAGCGCGCCCTCGTCGTGCACCTTCGCCACCACGGGGGCGCCGCTGCCGTCGCCGAACACCAGCCGTTCGCCGGACGGCGCGATCAGGGTGAGGGACCCGGATTTGATGATTGGCGTGAGGGCGCGACGAAGCAAACGGGTCGCAAGAGTCATGGGCGCCTTCCAGTCGTCCGTACGCCCGCGCGTTCAGGCGGCGCTCCTCGATCAGATGACGCCGCAGATGAGGAGACTCCTCACTGGCGCCGTCTAAGGGGCATGCGTATCGGCTTTCTCTTCAATCACGATCAGGTCCACCAGGTCGCCCACAGCCTGCCCATCGCCCTGGCGATGGCGCGCAACGGGGTCGATGCCGAGATCGTCGTGGCCACCACAAATCGTCGGCTGAGCGCGGAGGTCATCCGGCTGGGCGGCGGGCTGATCGGCGCCGGTATCCAGCTGGTCGAACTCGGCCTGACATCCACGCGCAGCCGGATATTGGCCGGCGCGCTGGAGTCCGTGCTCCCGGCCACGAAGCTGCTCATCTACAGCGACAACCTGGACTTCTTCCGCTCGCTCGACGTGCTGGTGGTGGCCGAGAAGACGTCGCTGATCCTCAAGACGCGCTACGGCCTCGACAAGCTGGCGATCGTGCATACCCGCCATGGCGCCGGCGACCGGGCCATCGGGTTCGACAAGGCCAGCGCGGGCTTCGACCACGTCCTGGTCTCCGGTCCGAAGATCCGCGACCGGCTGGTGCAGGAGGCGAAGGTCGATCCGAGCAAGATCTCGGTGGTCGGCTATCCGAAGTTCGATCTCGCGCCGCCGCGCGCCGGCGTCCACCCGGTCCTCAATGAGCGCCGTCCGGTGGTGCTCTACAATCCGCACGTCTCGCCGCATCTGTCATCGTGGTACGATGCGGGACGCCGCGTGCTGGATTGGTTCGTGGAACACGACGAGTATCACCTGATCTTCGCGCCTCACGTGATGCTGTTCGAGCGGCCGTTCGTGCTGAGCATCGACAAGCTGCGGCTGGATCGCGCGGGCCGGATCGGCGAACGCTACCTGCGCGCGCCGAACATCCACATCGACCTGGGAAGCCGGGCCTCGACGACCATGGCCTACACGGAACGAGCTGACATCTACCTCGGCGACGCGAGCAGCCAGGTCTATGAATTCCTGCGCCGGCCGCGACCCTGCGTCTTCCTCAACACCCACGGCCTTTCCTGGCAGAACGACCGGAACTTCGCCCATTGGCGGGCCGGCCCAGTCATCGACGAACCGGCGGACCTGGGCGCGGCATTGACTGAGGCCCGAGAAAACCAGGAAAGCGTCTATCGGCCCATCCAGCAGGCCATGTTCGACTACAGCTTCGAACTGACGGACGAACCGTCCTCTTCGCGCGCCGCGCGGGCGCTGGCGAAGTTCGCCCGGCTGCCGTGGCTGGAGAGCCTGCCGAGCCCAGGTCTTGCCGTCGCCCGTGCCTGAAGAACGAGCTCGGCCCGGAACTGTCGGGCGCATCTACGCAAACCTGAGCCGCCTGCTGGCCGGCAAGGCCATGGCCGGCTTGCTTAGTCTTGCCTACCTGGCGGTCGCGGCCCGCGCCCTGGGTCCGCATGACTACGGCGTCCTGGTCCTGGTGCACGGCTATGTCATGGCGGTCGGCGGGATCGTCGAGTTTCCCGGCTGGCACGCCGTCGTGCGCTATGGCGCCCAGGCCATCGAGACCGGCGACAGGATGCGGCTGGCGCGCCTGCTGCGGTTCGCCGGCCTGGTCGAAGGCGCCGCCGGGGTGATCGCCGTCGCTGCGGCCGCAGTCCTCGCCCCCCTGGTCGGCCCACACCTCGGCTGGCCGCCGGAAGCGCTGGCCTTCGCCGGCCCCTACAGCTTCGCGGTGCTGGCCACAGTACGCTCGACGCCAGCGGGCTATCTGCAACTCGCCGGCCGGTTCGATCTCCTGGGGTTCCACAACGTCGTGGCCCCCATCGTGCGGCTCTTAGGGACCTTGGCTGTCGTGGCGCTTGGCGGCGGCTTGCGCGGCTTCCTCATCGCCTGGCTTGCCGCGGCTCTCGCGGAATTTGCCGCCCTCTGGCTGCTGGGCGGTTGGGTCGCGAGCCGCAGGATCGGCGGCCGCGCCCTTGTGGGGGGCGTGCGCGGGGTGGCCGCCGACAATCCGGGCCTGTGGCGGTTCATGTGGGCGGCCAACGCCGACGTGACGTTCGGCGAGCTCTCCGCGCGCGTCGCCCCGCTGATCATCGGATGGATCCTCGGCCCGGCCGCCACCGGCCTGTTCGCCGTCGCCCAGCGGGCGAGCGTGGTGATCTCGCAGCCCGGCCAGATCCTCGGACAGGCGGCCTATGCAGAGTTCGCGCGCCTCGTTGCGGCGGGGCAGCGCGGCGTGCGCCTGCGCCAGGCCCTGTGGCGCTCTATCGCCTACGCCTTCCTCGCCGTGGCCCCGGTCCTGCTGCTGGTGGCGATGCTTGGCGACCATCTGGCGAGCTTGCTGGGCGGCCGGGCGTTCGTTGCGGCCGGCGGCCTGATGTTCTGGCTGGCTCTGGCGCGCGCGATCCTGCTGATGG
This sequence comes from Phenylobacterium sp., assembly GCA_050729355.1. Taxonomy (GTDB): domain Bacteria; phylum Pseudomonadota; class Alphaproteobacteria; order Caulobacterales; family Caulobacteraceae; genus Phenylobacterium. Next base: position 6,994 of record JBOHKZ010000049.1, read on the forward strand.
CCCCGCCGACCGGCGCGGCGCTGACCGCGCTCGGCCGTCCAGGGCTTTCGCTGCGGGCCAACCTGATCGCCGGGCTCGGGACGCTCGCGCTGCTGCCGTCGTTGCTTCAAGGCTTCGGACTGGCGGGCGGCGCCGGGCAGGCGCTGCTTCAGGCCCTCGTGGCCGCAGCGCTCCTCACGGCCTTCTTCTGGCGCCAGAGCCGCGAGGCGGTCGCCGCGGAGGCGCGGGCCCGATGAAGATCGCCTACGTGATCAACTCGGTCGAGGGCGGCGGCGCGGCCTCGCCGGTCCCCGCCCTGGCCCGGGTGCTGACCGCCCATGGCGCCGAGGTCAGGGTCCTCGCCCTGACGCGACGCGACGGCCGGGGCCTCGCGCCCATGGAGGCCGCGGGCTTGAGGGTGAGCGTCCGCCCGGGCGGCGACCGCGATCACGCAGCGGCGCTGGCCTGGCTCGACCGGCAGATCGGCGATGAGGCTCCGGACCTGATCTGGACCTCGCTGACGCGCGCGACTCTGCTGGGCCAGATGGTCGGCGCCCGGCGCGGCCGGCCGGTCGTCAGCTGGCAGCACGCCGCCTATCTGAAGCCCGCCAACCGCATCCTGCTGCGGGCGACACAACGCCTGTCGGCCCTGTGGGTCGGGGACTCCGAAAGCGTGACGGCGCTGACCGCGCAGCGTCTCGGCGTCGGCTGGGATCGTCTGGCGACCTGGCCGCTTTTCTCCGCGGATTCCACCGCGCCCCGCGCGCGGCCCTGGCGGCCGGGCGGCAAGCTGAGCCTCGGCTCGCTCGGGCGGCTGCATCCCGTCAAGGGCTACGACATCCTCATTGCGGCGCTCACGCATCTGCACGCGCAAGGGTTCCGCCCGCCGACGCCCTTCGAAGTCGCGATCGCGGGCGAGGGCGCCGAGCGGGAAGCCTTGCAGTCCGCCGCAGCGGCCGCCGGGCTGGATAACCTTCGCCTGGCCGGCTTTGTCGATAACCCCCGCAGGTGGCTCTCCGGCCTGCATGCCTACCTTCAACCGTCACGCTCCGAGGGGCTGTGCATCGCGGCGCACGAGGCGATGCAGGCGGGATTGCCGACGATCGTCTCGGCGGTCGGCGAACTGCCGTACAGCGTCGTCCCCGGCCAGACGGGATGGGTCGTTCCGCCAGCCGATCCGCGAGCGCTCGCCGCGGCCCTCAGGGAGCTGCTTTCAAATCCCGACCGGCTGGCCGCTATGGGCGCGGCGTCCCGCGAGCGGCTGTTCACGCGGTTCGGGGCGGAAGCCTTCGAGGCGGCCGGCGCGGCCGTGCTGGCGCGTCTGTCGCTCAGCGCCGCCGGCCGCTCAACCTCCGTCCCAGCTCGACCGCGAAGCCGGCAAGCGAGCGATCCACGCGCTTGACGTCCAGCAGCGTCACCTCCCCGCAACCTGACAGCGTATGGAGGCCGTCCAGGAACGGCGCGGCCTGGGCCGGGGCGGCGATGGCGGCTCCCGCCTCGGCGCGGAAGCTTTGCGGCGACAGCTCCAGCAGCTTCAGCGGCCGGATCGCGCCGCCGTAGGTCGTCGTGCAGTCCTGGACCGGCAGGATGAGGCCGCCGTCCTTGTCCACGAACGGCGTGCCCCCGGGCCGGCTGCTCGCGCGATCGGTTCGCACGGGATTGCCCGGATGCGGCGTCCAGGGTCCGGTCAGCCGATCGGCGAAGGCCAGGTGCAGGTGCGCCTGTTTCGCGGTCCGCGACCCGCCTGGCGAATAGGCAAGCCACCATCTGCCCTCCCATCGGAAGGGGGTCGCATCGACGGCCGGCGCGTCGAGCCCGAAGCTGGCGACCTTCTCCCAGGCGTGCGGGAAGGCCTTGGCCCGGTAGAGGCTGAGCGTGCCCGACCGGTGCGCCTCCGGGAGCATCCAGGTTTCACCCTCCGCCTCGAACACGAAGGGGTAGGAGAGGTGCCAGGGCTCCGACAGCACGGTCTGCTGGTCGAGAAACCGCAGGGCGTCGTCGAAGCGCTGCACGACGATGGTCCCGCGCCGCGTCCGGTAGTCGTAGGCTTCTGCGAAGAGGTGAAGGGTCCCGTCGCGCCAGATTCCAAAGGGATCGGCGAGGAAGGTCAACGGCCTGCCGGTCGGAAGCCAGTCGATCGCAAAACCGTCCAGGCCGCCGGCCGCGACCAGGGCGCGGATCGGCGCGCGGACCAGGCCGAGGCGCCAGATGTCGCGACGAAGCATTTTAGCGCCGTACGCCGGGATCGACCGGGATCATCGAAGCTCGCTGGGCCGCCAGGGGTCGGACACCTATACGACGCCGTGCGTCGCGGAGCCCCACAATGACTTCGACTTCAAACCGCGAGGTCTATGCGCCGCCACTCGCCGCGCAGCCGGTCTGCGACGACGCCGGCGCCATGAATCTCGATGCTGCGGGTCTCGTTCGGTCGGACGAGCAGGGCGAGCGGGCCGGTCGGCGCCCGTGGTCCCTCGGCGCGGCAGGTCACTTCCAGCGTGTCGGGCGAGGCCCGCACCCCGAGGCGCCAGAAGCCGAAGGCCTTCGTGCGCATCATCTCGGTCTCCCCGTCGTCCTCATAGCAGGAGGCTTCGAAGTCGCCTTCGGTCGGCGCGAAGATGGCGAAGGCGCGGGCGTCGCCGCGGCTGTCGAACGTCTGCTCGGCGATGTTCATGGGGATGGCCGAGCCTTCACGGACCAGCAGTGGCGGCCGTCCCCAGGGCGCGGGCGTCACAATCTGCGCGCCGCCCCGATGGCGCTCACCGCTCCAGAAGTCCTGCCAGTCGGCGCCGCGCGGCAGGCGGACGTCGCGGCTCAGCGCGCCCGGCGTCACGACGGACGCCGCCAGCAGCGATGGCCCCAGCATCAGGTCGTCGCTGTCGGCCAGGCAAGCCGGGTCGTCGGGGAAGTCGTGGAAGGTCGGCCGCGCGATCGGCTCGAAGCCTGAGTGATGTCGCCAAGTCAGGTCGTAGAGGTAGGGCTGTAGCTGAGCGCGCAGCCGGATCAGCTCGCGTACGATCGGCGTGACCTCGGGGTGCATCCAGGGCTCGTTCGCGGTCCCGTCGTCATTCCAGGAATGGATGCTGAAGCGCGGCATGAACACGCCGGCTTCGACCCATCGCACGAAGAGTTCGGGATCAGGGCGCGGACCTGCGAAGCCGCCAATGTCATGGCCCGAGTTGGAGACCCCGCTCAGCGCCAGGCCGAGGCCCATGCGGATGTTGTACCGCAGGCTTTCCCAAGACGTTGCGTTGTCGCCCGACCAGGTCTGCGCATAGCGCTGCAGGCCCGCGGCGCCGGCCCGCGAGACCAGGAACGGACGCCGGCCCGGCGCATGCGCGCTCTGTGCGTCTCGTGAGGCGCGCAGCATCAGCATGGTCTGGAGCGGCTTGGCCCCCGCCGCCGGGGCCGGCGCGCCGAACATGTCGGCCAGGGCGCTGGCGGACCTGACCTCAAACTCGTTGTTGTCGTTCCAAGTGGCGTCGATCCCGAGGTCAAGCAGGTCCGCCGTGACGTGGTCGCGCCACCAGGCTTGGGTCTGTGGGTTGGTGAAATCGAGGTAGGCGCCGAGGCCGTCCCAGAACTGGCACCACGTCGGCTCGCCGTCGACGTCGCTGATCAACAGGCCCTTCGCCCGCGCCTCCGCAAACAGCGGGTGGTCGTCGAGCAGGCAGGGCTTGATGTTGGCGCAGAGCCGGATGCCCGCCGCATGGTAGCTATCCGCGAAGCCCGCCGGATCCGGGAATTTCTCCAGATTCCAGTGGAACACGTAGCGGCGCTCGCCGATCGATGTGTAGCCGGACGAGAGGTGGAAGGAGTCGCAGAGGATGTCGTGGCGGCGGCACTGCTCGACAAACTCGGCCATCCGCGCCTGGGCGTCCGGCGCGTCGGTGTAGCTCATGGTCGAACCGGAATAGCCCAGCGCCCAGCGCGGCATCATCGCCGGGCGGCCGGTCAGCCAGGTGAAGCGCCGTGTGACGTCGGCGACCCCGGGACCGGCGATCACATAGTAGTCCAGGTCGCCGCCCGCCGCCGTGAAGCTGCGATAGAGGCCGTGGTAGTTGCTGCGTTCCTGCCCGAAGTCGAAGGCGCAGTCGGCGTAGGTGTCGTAGAAGAGGCCGAAGGCGAGCCCCGTCTGCGCATGGTGGGTGATGTAGAACGGTATGTGCTTGTAGAGCGGGTCGGAGCTGCGGGCGTCGTAGCCCATGGCGTCGGCGTTGCTCATCCGGAAGCGGCGGCCGGCGCGGTCCAGTTCGCCGGTCTTCTCACCAAGTCCGAAGTAGCGCTCCGCCGGGTCGCGCACGAGGTAGTGGTGGACGTCGCCGTCCCACCAGCCGAAGTTATAGGCCTGGGTTTCGCGATCCCTGGCGATCGGCGTCCAGCCGGCCCCGTCAACCATCTCCCAGTCGAAGAAGAGGCCATGGAGCCGGATGGTCAGGCGCATGCGCTCGGTGGCGACGACGATGCGATCGTCGCGCTCCTCGAGGCTGAACGGTGGAGTGGAAAAACCCGACACGTCGAGGCGATCGCGGCCGGCGGCGGGAGCGTCGTCCTCGCCTGGCGCGATCGCCCAGGTGCGCGGCCCCGCGAGGCCGCCGGGCGGGCGGTGCAGGACGCGGATGATGTCGGGCTCGAGGATGAAAACCTCGACCTCGAAGCCGGCGTCCGAGGTCAGCGTCAGCCGTGGGCCGTCCTGGCCGGCGAGCTTGAAGCTGGGCGGGTTGGCCAGCGTAGGCTTCATGCGTAGGCCGCCCGGGCGTCGCGCCGGCGGGGCTGCAGCAATAGGAAGAGGATCACAGCGCCTGCGAGATCGAACACGCCCAGCAGGCTGAACAGCGGCGCGAAGCCGACGGTGTCGGCCAGGGCCCCGATCAGCAGCGAAAAGCCCAGGCCGCCCATCCACCCGAACATACCCACCAGGCCATTGGCCCGGGCCACCGCCTCGCGCGGGAAGACGTCGGTGGTGAGCGTGTTGATGAGCACGGACAGGGCCTGGTGTGCGAAGCCGCCGATGCAGAAGAGCGCGATGGCCATGTAAGGGCTGGCGACGAGGCCGACGCAACCCGGACCGATCATCAGGAGGGCAGCCAGTGAGATTCCCGTGGCTCGCGAGGTGAGCAGGCCCAGCCGCGCGTACTTCATCAGGAACGGCGACAGGTATCCGCCGAGAATGCCGCCTGCGTCCGCCGCCAGGAACGGCAGCCAGGCGAAGAGGGCGATCTCCTTGAGGTCCATGCCTCGCTCCTTGGCGAGGTAAAGCGGGATCCAGAAGCTGAAGGTCTGCCAGGCCGGCTCGGCGAGGAAACGGGGGATCGCGATGGCCCAGAACGCGCGTTGGCGCAGCAGGGCCAGGGTCGAGACCCGGGGAGTTTTCGGCTCCGCGTCGAGGGCCGCCGCGGCGCGCTCGCGCTCCTCGGGGCTGAGGGCCGGGTGCCGGGTCGGACTGTCGTAGAGGAAGTACCAGGCCAGCGCCCACACGAGGCCCACGGCGCCGGTCACGACGAAGGCCGAGCGCCAGCCGTAGGCCAGCGACAGCCAGATCACCACCGGCGGCGCGATCATGGCGCCGAGCGAGGTGCCGGCGTTGAAATAGCCGACGGCGACCGAGCGGTCCTTCGGTGGGAACCACTCGCTGACCGCCTTGATCCCCGCCGGGATCGCGGCGGCCTCGCTGACGCCCAGCAGCCCCCGGAAGAGGGCGAGCGAAATCCAGCCGCCGGCCAGGCCGTGGGCCATGTTGGCGAGCGACCAGGCGATGGCGAAGAGCGCGAAGCCGACCTTGAGGCCCAGCGAGTCGATGATCGCCCCGCAGATCGGCTGCATCACCGTGTAGGCCAGTTGGAAGGCGCCCACGATGAATGAGTATTGCTGTGTCGTGAAATTGAGGTCGTGGGTCAGCTGCGGCGCCAGTACGCCCAGCGAATTGCGCGCCAGGTAGTTGAGGATCGTGCCGACACAGACGAGGCCGATGATCCACCATCGCAGGTGTCGGACGGTGGTCATGCGGCCGGGGCCGTCACGTGCGCGCCGCTGTCCAGAGCGCCCTGAGCTTGGTCGCCGCGAGCTTCGGCCTCCGGTCGCGGGTGAAGACGCCTTTCTGGTTCAACGCTCCGACCCGCATGATGCTCTGCGCCGTCTTGAAGTCGGCGAAGGCCCAGGGGTGCGCGCCGATGACATAGGGGTGGCGGCGGATCGCCTTCCAATAGATCTCGATCAGATCGGCCTGGTAGTCCTCGCTCCACATCTCGGGCGGCTGGGCGTGGATGCCGGCGACGGCGTCGGCGCCGAACTCGGTGTAGATGATCGGCTTGTCGCCGTGGCGCGCGCGCAGCGCGTTGATCTCGGCTTCGAGGACAGTCGCGGCGCGGTCGAGCTCGCCGGAGATGGCGTACCAGCCGTTGTAGGAATTGGTGCAGATGACGTCGCCCTGGCCGACCCAGTCGGCGGGGCCGCCCTGGACGCTGACCAGGGCCACCGGCCGGGTCTTGTCCAGCGTCCTGGCATGGGCGAACAGCCGCTTGAAGAACGTCGTCCCGGTCTCGACCGCTCCGGGCGGCGCATCGTCGACGGTGTGGAAGGGCTTCGGGATCGGCTCGTTGGCCAGCGACCAGAGGATCACGCAGGGGTGGTTCTTGTCGCGATGCACGAGCTCGGTGAGCGCGCCTTCGAGCTGTCGATAGCGGGCCTCGATGATCTCGGGCGGGTCCATGAACACCAGGCTGACGCCCGGCGTCTCGTCGATCACCAGGAACCCGTATTCGTCGGCGAGCATCATCGCCTCTTCCGCATAGGGATAGTGCGAGGTGCGGAAGCTGTTGGCGCCGATCCACTTCAGGAGCTCGAAATCCCGCACCAGCACCGGCAGGTCGAGGCCCTTGCCGTGCATCGGGAAGTCCTCGTGCTTGCCGAAGCCGGTGAGGAACAGCGGCTTGCCGTTCAACAGCAGCTCGCTGCCGTGGACCTCGATCGTGCGCACGCCGATCTTCAGCGGGTATTCGTCGATCGCCGTCTCGGCGCCGCCGAGCCGCACGCTGAGGCGATAAAGGAATGGATCGTCCGGGGACCACGGCCGGACGCCGGGCAGCCGCAGCTGGCCCGCGCCGGCGCCGGCCTTGACCGTCACCGCCACAGAGACCGGCTTTGATCCGCCGGTCAGGGTCAGGGTGGCGGGACCCGACCAGCCGCCGTTCACCGCGAAGGCGACATCGACGGTTCCCGTGTTCCCTGCAAGCCCGGTCGTCACGGTGACGTCCTGCACATGGGTGTCCGGCGTTGCGGCCAGCACCACCGGCCGATGCAGGCCGCTGTAGGGGAAGAAGTCGTAGGCGGTCTGGGGATAGTGGGCCGTGTGCAGCCGCGAGGTCTTGGGGTTGGGGATCGACGGCACGCGGTCGAGCTTCAGCTTGTTCTCGACGCTGACCGTCAGGCGGTTGGCCTGGCCGTGGCGGGCCAGGCCGGTGACGTCAAAGGCGAACGGCAGGTGTCCGCCGACATGTTCGCCCAGGTACTCGCCGTTCAGCCAGACCCGGGCGAGATAGACCGCCGAGCCGAAGCGCAGCGTCAACCGTCGGCCTGTCCAGCCGGAGTCGAGCTGGAACTCCGTCTCGTACCAGGCGGTCCCGAAGTAGTCGCGCGCATCGTCGAACAGGTCGTTCCAGCTACAGGGCACGGGGATCTGGCGCGGTGCTGGGAGGCCCGCCGCGAACCAGCGATCGGTCTCGCCACGGTCGGTAGGGTCGAGCTGGAAGCGCCAAAGTCCCGAGAGGTCCCGCGTCGCGCGGGTGGCGCTCTCGTGGGGATAGAGCAGGCTGGGCTGGCCGCGCGAAGGGTTGGCCTGTGGCGCGGCCGTCGCCGCTGTACCGGCCGCCGCTGCGACCGAGGCCACGGCGCCGAACACGCTGACCGCTTGGCGTCGCGTTACCGCGCGCCGTTCGTCCGACCCTAGTTCGTCGCCCATTTCGCTCTCCCCCTGGACCGCCGTCCTTGCTGGACGGTCGGCGCCTCCTTCGGTCAGGCCGAAGTCCCGTAGCGTTTGCGTTCCGCGGCGATGCGCGCGCGCGCCTGTTCCACTTCCTGCACCTCGGTGGCGGCCAGCAGTGAATCGAGGACGCGGGTCAGGTGTTCGCGCATGGCGCGGCGCGCCGCCTCCGGCGCACGGCTGCGCAGGGCCTGGAGGATCGCGGCGTGTTCGTCGATGCGTGGCGTCACGCCTGCGGCATGGGCCTTGGCGCTGAGCGACTGGGTCTGGGGCGAGCGGGCGCGGGCGTCCCACAGCATCTGCACCGCCGCGACCATGGCGCTGTTCTGGGTGGCGGCGGCAATCAGCATATGGAAGCGACGGTCCGCATCTTCCGACATCACGACGTCGCGGCTGTTCTCGGCCTGCATCTCCTCGACCAGGCCCTGAAGTTCGTCGAGCTGCTCGTCCGAGATCAGCACGGCGGCGAGCGCGCAGGTCTCGCCCTCGATCGCCCGGCGCGCTTCCAGCAGTTCGAACGGACCCACGTCCATCTCGCCCGCCTGGCCGCCGCGCGGCAGGCGTGCGGTGACATAGACCCCCGAACCCAGCCGCACCTCGACCAGCCCATCCAGCTCCAAGGCGATGATCGCCTCTCGGATGGTCGGGCGGGAGACGGCGTAGGCCTGCGCCAGATCGCGTTCCGACGGCAGCCGTTGGCCTACCGCGTGGACGCCCGCAGCGATTTTCCCTGAGATATCCTGGGCGACGCGTTCATAAAGGCGTCCGGCTTCGGCTTTGGCGATCATCGCGTCATCCATAGCTGGTCAGGCCAATCTGGACAAGCCAGAGCCAGCCCCTTAGGCTTGTAAGAATGAAGGGCATTTGGGAAATGAGCCAGTCCGCGAAGGCCGGTGGGGCAGGGGACCGTGCGATGGCGTCGCTGTCGCCGATGCGGATCCGCGCCGCGCGCGTCATCGTCACCTCGCCAGGCCGCAACTTCGTCACCCTGAAGATCGAGACCGACGACGGGGTCTATGGAATCGGCGACGCGACGCTCAACGGACGCGAGAAGTCCGTCGTCGCCTACCTCGAGGACCACGTGATCCCGGTGCTGATCGGGCGGGACGCGCGGCGCATCGAGGATATCTGGCAGTTCCTCTATCGGGGCGCCTACTGGCGGCGCGGTCCGGTGACCATGCGCGCCATCGCCGCCGTGGACGTGGCGCTGTGGGACATCAAGGCCAAGGCGCTGGGCGCGCCGCTGTATGACCTGCTGGGCGGCAAGAGCCGCGACGGCGTCATGGTCTACGGCCACGCCAACGGCGAGACCCTGGAGGATACGGTCGAGGCCGTCGGGCGCTACATCGAGGCCGGCTACAAGGCCGTACGCGCGCAATCCGGCGTGCCGGGCATCGACCTCGCCTATGGGGTCGGGCGCGGCGATCTCTACTACGAGCCAGCGGACGCGCACCTGCCGACCGAGACCGTATGGTCCACCCGCAAATATCTGAATTACCTGCCAAACCTGTTCGACGCCCTGCGGGACCGCTACGGCTTCGACGTCGAGTTGCTGCACGACGGTCACCACCGCATGACGCCGATCGAGGCCGCACAACTCGGCAAGAGCCTGGAGCCGCACCGGCTCTTCTGGCTGGAGGACGCGACCCCCGCCGAGAACCAGGAATCGTTCCGCCTGATCCGCAGCCACACCACGACGCCGCTGGCGGTGGGAGAGGTGTTCAACACGATCTGGGACGCCAAGGACCTGATCCAGGAGCAGCTGATCGACTACATCCGGACCTCGGTGGTGGGGGCCGGCGGCGTGACCCATCTGCGGCGGATCGCGGACTTCGCCTCGGTCTGGCAGGTGAAGACCGGGTGCCATGGCGCGACCGACCTCTCGCCCGTGACCATGGGCGCGGCGCTCCACTTCGACACCTGGGTCCCGAACTTCGGCATCCAGGAGTACATGCGGCACACTCCGGAAACCGACGCCGTCTTCCCGCATGCCTACAGCTTCTCGCAAGGGCTGATGCAGCCCGGCGACGCACCGGGGCACGGGGTCGACATCGACGAAGCCCTGGCCGCCAAATATCCCTACGACCCCAGGCAATTGCCTGTCGCGCGCCTGGAAGACGGGACGATGTGGAACTGGTGATCGGCCCGCTCGCCTGACGACGGGGCCGAACCGCCCAGACCAATTCACAATTCTGACATACCAGTGATTGCGAGTGGCCTTACCAATATGGTAGGACCGCTTCGAACAGACGATTCATAACGTCGATCAATCATAGGGGGAGCTCTCATGAAGGGCCTATTCGCCAACACGTCGCTTTCGACGTGGCTGCTGGCCGGCCTGGCCGGCCTGGTCGCCAGCGTCGCCGGCGCCGCGCAGGCCGCGGACGCACCGCAGATCGACGAAGTCATCGTCACCGCCCAGAAGCGCGCCGAGAACATCCAGGACGTTCCGCAGGCGGTTCAGGTGGTCACCGCCACCCAACTCGCCGCCAGCGGCGTGCGCGAGTTCACCGACCTGACCAAGGTCTCGCCCTCGCTGGTCGTGCGGCCGGCCGAGCAGCCCGTGAACTCCTCGGTCTCGATCCGCGGCATCGGCACCTTCGCCTTCAGCATCGGCGTCGAGCCGAGCGTCGCGGTGCAGGTGGACGACGTGCCGGTCGCCTTCCAGGCGCGGGCCTTCACCGACCTTTCCGACATCGAACGCATCGAAGTGCTGCGCGGCCCGCAGAGCACCCTCTACGGGAAGTCGGCCTCGGCCGGCCTGATCAACATCATCACCCGCGGTCCGACCCCGGCCCTGAGCGGCGGGATCAACGCGCTCGCCACGCTCGACAACGAGTATCAGATCGGCGGCACGGTCGCCGGCCCGCTCGGCGACCAGTTCGGCTTCCGCCTGAGCGCGAACTACGACGACTTCGCCGGCAACGTGCACAACGTCATCAACGACAAGAAGGCCGGTGGCCGCGAAGTGGCCGCGGTGCGCGGCAAGCTCGTCTGGACGCCCACCGACAAATTCACCGCGACCCTAGGCGCGAACTATCTCGACGGCGGAACCACCGTCGGCCGGCCCTTCATCGCCCTGTCGCCCACGGCCTTCCTGCGGGGCAATCCCGCGCAGCCGCCGTCGCTGTGGCAGTCGGGCATCACCGTCGACCGCGACAACCGAGATTTCGCCAGCAACTACAAAGCCCAGACGAACTATTTCGACAGCTCGCAGTCGTTGAAGGTGGAGTGGGACATCGGGCCGACGCTGGTCGCCGTCACCGGCCACGACAACTACAAGGTCACCGACGATCTCGACGTGGACGAGACGGCTGTGGTCACCCCGGACAATCGCCAGGACGGATCGTTCAAGTCGGAGCAGTTCACCCAGGAAGTGCGTCTGGTCTCAAAGAACGACCAGCCGCTGCGCTACACCCTCGGCGTCTACTACGCCGACCTGAGCTTTGTGCGGAGCTTTGGCCGCGGGCCGTTCTTCTCACAGGCCCGCTGGGACGCGACCGCGGGATCCAAGCAGACGGCGGGCTTCGGTCAGCTCGATTGGGAATTCCTGCCGGGCACGACGGTGACCGGCGGCGCGCGCTATCAGCATGAGAAGATCGACTACACCTTCAACGACATACTGAACGGCAACGTCTTCTTCGCTGGCGGCGACACCGACAACTTCTGGACCTATCACGCCGGCCTGAACCACAAGTTCACCGAAGACATCATGGCCTACGTCTCCTACTCGACGGGCCACAAGGGCCAGACCTACGACCTGACCACCGGCTTCAACCGCAACCGGCAACTTGCCGGGCCGGTCCGGCCGGAGACGTCCAAGAGCTGGGAGATCGGCACACGCGCTCAGTTCTTCGAGCATCGCCTGACCACGAACCTCACGGCGTTCAACACCCACTACAAGGACTTCCAGGCGCAAGGGATCGAGACCCTGCCGGACGGCACCTCGAACTTCCGCCTGACCAACGTGGGCAAGCTGCGCACCAGGGGCGTCGAACTCGACTCCGCCGCGCGCCTCAACGACGACTGGCGGATCGGCGCGTCGGCCGCCTACATCGACGCGGAGATCACCAACTTCCCGGTCGCCCAGTGCTATCCGCTGCAGACCGCCGCTCTGGGGTGCACGGGCAGCCCGGCGCGTCAGAACCTGGCGGGCAAGACGCCGGCCCAGGCGCCCAAGTGGAAGCTGTCGGCCGACTTCAACTACACCCACCAGCTCGGGGACGGGCCGTACCAGGCTGTCGCGCTCGGGGCCTATTCCTACCAGAGCAAGGTCAACTACTCGCTCAACCAGGATCCGCAGACGATCCAGAAGGCCTTCGGCATCCTCAACCTCACGGCGGGCTTCCGCGACACCGCGCGCCACTATGAGGTGATGGCCTTCGTCAACAACGTCTTCAACGAGCACTATTACGCGAACATCTTCGACCAGGCCGGCACCTACAACAACCAGCTCGCGACCCAGGTGATCCTGCCGCGGGACTTCAAGCGATATGCTGGCGTGCGCGCCGCCTATTCGTTCTAGTGAGCATCTAGCTCGCGCGGCGGGCGGACCCGCCGCCGAGTTCGTTCGCCCGTGTTCTCCCCGACACGGGCGGACGAACCTCCCTCGGCCCACAGCAGATGGACAGGCGTACGATGGCTGAGGTGTTGGAAGGCCCGACGACGAGCGACCCGCCGTCGGTCGTCGACGAGGTGACCACAGCTGGCGTCGACGCGCCCGCGTTGCGATGGTTCGTCTTCGCGCTGTTCTTCATCTTCGGCGGCGTCACCAGCCTCAACGACGTGATCATCCCGAAGCTGAAGGAGCTGTTCACGCTCAGCTACGCCCAGGCCATGCTGGTCCAGTCGGCGTTCTTCGCGGCCTATTTCCTGATCTCGATCCCGGCCTCCGGACTGGTCCGGCGGGTGGGCTATATGCGCACCGCCGTCATCGGCCTTCTGACCATGACCGTCGGCTGCCTGCTGTTCATCCCCGCGTCTGCGTCGGGGACCTTCCTGGTGTTCCTGGGCGCACTCTTCGTGCTCGCCGCCGGCATCACCACGGTGCAGGTGGTCACCAATCCGCTGATCTCGATGCTGGGTCCGCCGCGCACCGCACACAGCCGGCTGACCTTCGCCCAGGCGTTCAATTCGGTGGGGACGACGGTCTTTCCCTTCGTGGGCTCGATGCTGATCCTCGGGCATCTCGCCAAGGTCGACGTGAACACACTGACCGGCCCGGCGCTGACCGCCTACCGCCAGGCCGAGAGCCATGTGGTCGTGACCACCTATCTGGGGCTGGCCCTGGCGCTGCTGGTCGTGGCGGCCGTGGTCTGGAGTTTCCGCAAGATGCTTCCGGAGACCCCGGAGGAAAGCCCCAGCCTCCTGCGCTCCTTCGACCTCCTGAAGCAGCCGCGTTTCGGGTTCGGCGCGCTCTGCATCTTCCTCTATGTCGGCGCCGAGGTGGCGATCGGCTCGGTGATCGTCAATTTCCTGATCCAGTCCGACGTGCTGGGCATCGGACCCGAGGCGGCCGGGAAGCACGTGGCGTTCTACTGGGGCGGGGCGATGGTCGGCCGGTTCCTCGGCGGCTACCTCCTGCGCGTATTCTCGCCCGGCAAGGTCCTGGCCGCGGCCGCCGCGGGCGCGATCGCCCTGGTCGCGGTCGCGTCAAACGCGGTGGGACCGCTCTCCGGCTGGTCGCTGCTGGCGGTGGGCCTGATGAACGCGATCATGTTCCCGACCATCTTCAGCCTGGCCAACGAAGGGCTCGGCCGTCGCGCCGCCGAGGGCTCAGGACTCATCTGCGTCGCGATCGTCGGCGGCGCGATCATCCCGCCGCTGACCGGCCATCTGGCCGACATCTGGACGTTGCGCGCGGCACTGTGGCTGCCGGCGCTGTGCTACGTCGTGATCGCCGCGTTCGGTCTCTACGCCCGGCGCCCGGCCGTCCTCAAAGGCTAAGCGCGGCCTTCGGGTCTCCGCTTCCCAGCAGATCGTAGGCGTTCTCCAGAGCCGATCCGAAGCGCGGCTGATCGGCGATCTGCGGCGCGAAGACCGCCCGCATCGCCAGGAAGGCGGCCACGTCGTGCGCCGCGACGCCGTTACAGCGCCGCCCGACGTCAGCCAGCTCGGAACTGAGGGGATCGACGATGGCGGCGTTCGCCAGGGTCTGGCGCCGCACGAACTGCATCCAGGCCGCGACGCCGACCACCAGCCGGTCCACCGAACGGCCTGCCGCCAGCGCATCGGCGATCGTCCCCAACAGCCGGATCGGCAGCTTCTGTGATCCATCCCAGGCGATCTGCGAGAGCTTGTGGACAATGGCCGGGTTGCGGAAGCGGGTCAGGATCTGGCCGATGTAGACGTCCGGATCGAGGCCCGCGGTCGGCGCCAGGCTCGCCGCCATGTCCTGGCGCATCATGCGCTCGACAAAGCCGCTGAGCGCGGGGTCGGACATCGCCTCGAAGACGCTCTCGAAGCCCAGGCCCAGGCCGACATAGGCCAGCGTCGAATGGGCGCCGTTGAGCAGGCGCAGCTTGGCGCGTTCGAAGGCGGCCACATCGCCGGCCACGGTGACGCCTGCGGCGGCGAACGCCTCTGCGTCTGGGCCCAACTGGTCGGCCACGACCCATTGCACGAAGCGCTCGCGCTGGATCGGCCAGGCGTCCTCCAGGCCAAGTCGCTCGGCGGCTTGCGCGCGCAGGGCGTCGTCGGTGGCCGGCGTGATGCTGTCGACCATGGTGTCGGGGAAGGCGACTTCACCCTCGATCCATCGCGCGAGGTCGCCTTGGCCGCTGGCGTCGGCGAACTGGATGGCGCTGCGCCGGAAGCGCTCGCCATTGCCGGAGAGGTTGTCGCAGCTGACTGCCGTGGGCGGCGCATGTCCCGCGGCGCGGCGCAGGCGAAATCCCTCGACCAGCCAGCCGATCAGCGTTTGCGGCGGCAGGGTGCGGCCAAGGTCGTGGCGGACGGCCGGCAGGTCCACGTCGAGGTCGCCGGCGGGCGTCAGGCAGTAGCCCTTCTCGGTGACGGTGGCGCTGACGATCCTCACGGCCGGATCGGCCAGCAGCGCCAGCACCGCGTCGGGCGATCGCGGGGCGGTCAGCACCTCGCGGATCGCGCCGATGATCCGGATCGTCGGTTCGGCCTCGCGTTCCGTCAGGCTGTAGAGTCCGTCCTGCGGCTCCAGCGCGGCCCTGACGTCGTCGCTCCGCAGCGAGACGGCGCTGATCGCAAAGGCCGGATCGCGCTCGAGCATCCGATCGAAATAGAACGCCTGGTGCGCGCGATGGAAGGCGCCGGGGCCGAAGTGCACGACGCCGATCCGGGTCGCGGCGCGGTCGTAGGCGGGCAGAAGCACGCCGCGCTTCGCCTGGGCCAGGGCGGCGTTGCTCAGGCGTGGATTCTTCAAGCGAAACGGCCTGCGGTCCGCGGCGCGACGCTGGCAATCTCCGGAGACGGGAGGGCGGATGTCAGGCGCACGAAAACCTCATCACTCTCGACCGCCATTCTTACTGTTCAGCCCGGCAAAGCGCCATGCTGGAGCCGCTTTCAAAGTTCAAAAGAGGGTTGAACTTAACGCTGTTCGAATTAACGCTGACGCCAGCGTCATTTTCGCCCTATGAGACGCCCGCGAGGAACCAGGCCATGTCCGAGAAGCCGATCCCGTCGCTCTTCGAACTCACGCCGCTGAATGAGGC
>JBOHKZ010000050.1:0-4156 GCA_050729355.1 Phenylobacterium sp.
GTCCGACCAGCTGAAGTCGACCGGAAGCACGGCCGCCCGGCTCGTCCTTTCCATGACCGCGTAGTCGAAGGAGATCCTGGGCGCGTCAGCGAAACTGGCCGACAGATGGCGGACGCCGCCGGCTCGAACCGACTCGCTCAGGCTGCGCGACACGGCCTCCAGCACCTCTGGCGCGTGAAGCCGGAATTCCTCGGCGAGCAGCGCGGCCGGCGCGACGAAGTTGCCGCTGTTCCAGAGATAGCCTTCGCGCACATACCCCTCCGCCGTGGCGGGGTCCGGCTTCTCGACAAACCGATCGACGGCGAGGCCCGGGGCACCTGCCGCCAAGGCAGGCCCGGGCTGGATGTAGCCGTAGGCGCTGGAGGGCGAGGTCGGCCTTACCCCCAGGGTGACGACACGACCCTCGCTCGCCAGGTCGACAGCCTGAGCTACGACGGCTCGAAAGGCCTCCGGTGACGGGATGTGATGGTCGGAGGCAAGGACCACCGCCACGGCGTCGGGATATTGCGCGGCGATGTGCAGCGCCGCGGCCGCGACGGCCGGGCCTGAATCGCGCGGCGAAGGCTCGAGCAGCAATGTCGCCGACTGGCCGATTTCGCTCAGTTGCTCGCTGAGCCAACCCTGATGTGCAGCGCCCGCGACGATCACGGGATCGAGCATCCCGGGCTGGCCGGCCAGCCGCTTCACCGTCGCCTGGAACAGGGAAATCTCGCCCAGGAGCCGGAGAAACTGCTTCGGATGATTGGGTCGTGAACTTGGCCACAGGCGGGCGCCGCCGCCGCCACACATAATGACTGGTACGATGCGCATGCGTTGAGGCTATGGGGGTCGCCCACTCCGGACCATCGCCGCAGAGGCCGCGATGCTGATGAGTCGGCAATTAGATCAAAAGGCAGGCAGTTTATCCAAGTTTTAGGCGTCACACATCTCCGTTGTAGGCGTCTTTCCGTTCTGAATAGTCAAGCTTTTACCACGAATACCGTTAATCTTTATTATTGCCGAGCTTACTTCCTGCTGCCGGGTCGAGCAGCATTGCTGTAAGCATGATCATCCGATGACATCGTTATCTGACTATTGGCGCTGCGCGGTCTTGCCCGACGCAGCGCCAAGTCCTCTTTTGTGAGGTGGCGTCCCCTCCCGAGTTCGCCGATCGGGTCAGATCAAGGCGGTCGCCCGCCAACACCGCGGCGGGCTAACCCCCGGTCAAAACACTATTCCTGGTTGTGACGCTTGGCGATCGTCGTCCACAATCAGGAGGCCGCACGAGACCGCATTGATGGCCTTCCTTGCCGCGACTTCCGCCGCGCGTTGCGTTCGGCGACGACCCGAATCAACAATTTCTCCGGCTTCGTCAAAAATCCGCCATATCCACCCCGGCGCATCGTGAGTAAGAGAATAAGCGTAACTGTTATTCTTCATGCTACCCTCGCGTCATACAGGGGACTCGACAATCTATTGGACGCTTCATTCTTGCCGATAGTCAATCTCAGGTTCGGCATAACTTCATATATCACCGTTTTTGCTTATCCGATGAGCTGAGACCGCCAAGAACGATGGCGCCCGATCGACGATCGCGCCGCTGCGACGCCGCCCGCAGGAACCCAACCTCCGGGCGAATCGACGGCTCACCAGCGCCCCGCCCCGCCCGCTGCACGTAGCGTCGAAACCCCAGGTTGGATGACGCCTAAGCTGTTTTGTGCGACGGTTTGGCTGTTCCGGCGCAGCGGCGCCGGGCGCGGCGAAACCACCACGGACGAGGGAGGGAAAACAGATGCCGTTCCTGTCCTCCGACGTCATTTCGCCCCTTCGGTTGACGCTCAAGCGTGCGCGCGCGAGCCGGGTCGGCTGGATCCTCAACTGGCGCTTCCTTGTCGCGATGCTGGCGAATGTCGTCTTCTGGTACGCGCTGATCCGGTACCTCACCCACCGATAGGGCCTTGGCCGCGGCGACCTCGCGGCGACCTAGATTTTCCTGAGAAACGGGTTCAGGCCGTCCTCGAACACATAGTCGGGCCGCGCCGCGATGAACTCGTCGACGGCAGTGCGACAGCCGCCATAGTCATTGTAATCGTCAATGATCACAACGCCGTCGGTCGACATCTTCCGGCTGATCGCTTGAAGGCAGTAGCGCACCGGGTCGTACCAGTCGCAGTCCAGGTGGGCGACGGCGATCGTCTTCACCTCAAGCGCCGGCCAGGTTTCCTCGAACAGACCCTTGTGCAGTTGGATCCGGTCCCCATCCACCGGCACGCCGTGACGGGCGAAGTTCCCCTTCACCTCCTCGTAGAGATGATCCCGGTAGCCGTAGTAGGTGTCGCCGCCCAGGCCCTTCGAAGCGCCCGAACTGATAGTCTCGTAGCGCGCCTTCGACTTGGCGTCGTCCTTCTCCGAGGTGGGCGGCGGGATCATCGCGAACACGTCCAGGCCCACGAACCTGCGGCCGTCACGGGCGTGGTGCGCCAGCATGATGCCCGACCCGCCCAGCGCCACCCCGAACTCGACGATGTCGCCGGGCACCCGATCGGCGTCAGCCTGTTTCAGCACCCGTTCGATCCGACGCAATTTCTCAGCCGGCAGATAGGTGAGCCTGTCGCCCACCACGCCTCGCGCCACCCGGCCCAGGCTCATCAGGTCGAGACGACGCCGAACTTTTCCTGCAATGCCCATCGACATTCCTCCACGCTACGAGCCAAGGGCGCGCGAGGCTGGGAAGGGTGTCAAAATCTTTCAAAGCTTGGCCTTCGGCGCAGATCCAGGTCTGCCGACAATTCGGGCGTTCCGCGCAAATGGCAGGCGGCTGGCCGGCCGGATCCAGATCGGGCGGCGCCTAAGCGGACACCCAACCACCGCCCCCGGGCCAGCTGCTTCCGGCAACTCGCGGCTTTCCAGACAATGCGACGCCCTGGCGGTTACAGGGCGTCGCCATGCCCGTCGACGGTGTCTAGTTCCCGCCGGCGTCAAGCTTGACGTGGCTGGCCTTGAGTCGCGCCTCGTCGGCGGGAACGAGGCGGAAGCCGCCGGTCACCAGGCCCATGCGCACGGTCTGCTCGACGTAATAGGTCTCGCCCGGCTCGACCTCCATCCGCAGCCTGTCCTCCGCCTTGTTCACGGCCATGGGCCCCGTGATGTTGTAGCTGTGGATTCCGGGATCCACCTCAAGGGCGAACCCGCCGCCATTCGGCATATCGCCGAGACGCGGCGCATCCTTGGCGGCCTTGCCGTCCTCAGCCACCTCGACGACGTGATAGGTGTAGATCGCACCGGGAAGACGGGTGGGACGGAAGAACACGATCCGGCCCTTGGCGGTTGGGGCGACTGCAGCCGACGGGGGCGTCTCGGCCGCCGGCTGGCTTGCGGGCTCGGTCGCTGGCGGGCTCGGGGGCGCGTTCTGAGCCGGCTCCTGGCCCATGGCGCTGGTGGCGATACCCAGGGAAAGGGCGATCCCTGCGACGGTCCTGATCACTGCTTTTACTCCGTTGCTGACTTTGTCGAATTGGTGGGGGCCAGGGTCACGTCCTCTGCGAGCCGGACGGTGGCGCGCGTGCCCGTAGGCATTTCAATCTCACCGCCTTGAATGAGCACCGCGCCCATGCCGACGTAAGGAACAAGGAGCACGCCGGTCGCAAGGCCGACCCTGCTCTTCCCTGCCACGTTGAGGGTCATGCCGCGGATCCGGACCCGCTGTCCGTTGATCTCCAGGAACCGGGCGGAAATGAGCAGCTTTCCCTGTCGTCCGCCTATGCCTGCGCGCGCGGCGTCGATGACCTCGCCCTGCCCCGTCGCACCCGCGGCGACCACCTCGACGCCGTCGACTGATACCGGCGCCACGAGGCGGATGGCGAACCGGTCGCCGGTAAGACTGGTCTTCGAACTCAGCGGATCGACGAGCTCGACTTCAAGCGGCGTCCCCAAGGGCAGTCGGACGGCGCTCACGGACGGCGCTGATGCTCCGGGCGGCCCGGCGGGCGACGCCTCAGATTGCCCGGTCACGGCTCCGACCAGGACACACAACACAGACAACGCAACGAGCATCACATTCCCCCCACGCCTGAAGTGCCTAGCTTAGCCGTAGACGTCAATTGGGCCGGCGGCGATCGACCACCTGCCCCCCTGGCGAGGCGGCGCCGGATCGTCCTCCTGGCGCTCAGCCAAAAAG
>JBOHKZ010000051.1:0-13370 GCA_050729355.1 Phenylobacterium sp.
GTTTCCAGCACCCCACGCCGCGTCGGTCCTGTAGGAGGGTCTAACCCGGCCATGTGAGCCCGCGTTCTGCCTGCGGACAGAAACACGGCGACCTCAACCTGGGTTCCTCAGCCGGCGCGGCATGACCTTGGGTCAGACTTGCCGCCGCCTCCGCGAAGGCTAGGGTGTCGGCCAAGAACCTGATCTGGGAGAACCGCCATGGCCGATTTTGGAGCCGACCTCGAGCTTGAGGACTTCCGCAAGGAGGCGCGCGGCTGGGTCGAAGCGAACTTCCCCAAATCGCTCGCGGGCAAGGGCAGCCAGCTCTCTATGGCCGAGCGCCAGTCGCCGGGCGCCGACCTCGCCGCCTGGAAGAAGGCGATCGGGGAAAAGGGCTGGGCGACGCCGACCTGGCCCACGCAATACGGCGGCGGCGGCCTCTCGTCCCAGAAGGCCCGCGTACTGCAGCAGGAGATCCTGCGCGCCGGCGCCTTCAACCCGCTGATGTTCGGCATGGGCATTACGATGATCGGCCCGACCATCCTCGACTACGGAACCGAGGAGCAGAAAGCCAAGCACATCCCGCCGATCGTCCGCGGCGACGTGCAATGGTGCGTCGGCTACTCCGAGCCCAACGCCGGGTCCGACCTCGCCTCGCTGCAAACCAAGGCCATCGACGCCGGCGACCACTGGACCATCAATGGCCAGAAGACCTGGACGAGCGGGGCGCAATATTCCGACTGGTGCGGCCTGCTGGTGCGCACTGACTTCAGCGCCAAGAAGCACGACGGCATCTCGTTCATGCTGGTCGACATGCACCAGCCGGAAATCGAGACCCGGCCGATCGCACTGATCGCCGGCGCTTCGCCGTTCTGCGAGACCTTCTTCACCGACGCCAAGGCCCCGAAGAACGCCCTGCTCGGCCAGCTCAACGTCGGCTGGACGGTGGGCAAGCGCCTGCTGCAGCACGAACGCGCCAGCCAGACCGGCGCGCCGATGGGCGGCGGCCGCTCCGTGCCGCTGCACGAGATCGCCAAGCGCTACGTCGGCGAGGACGCCAACGGCCGGCTGGACGACCAGGACCTGCGCACCCGCCTCGTCCGCCACGAGATGGACGCCAGGGTGCACGGCCTGACGCTGGCCCGCGTCATGGCGGAATCCAAGGAAGCCAACGGCGCCACCAACGGCGCCTCGGTCCTGAAGAACTCCGCCACCCACGTCGCCCAGACCCGCGCCGAACTGACGCTGGAAATCTTCGGCCATCAGGGCCTGGGTTGGGAGGGCGGCGACTTCACCAAGGAAGAGCTCGACACCGTTCGCGGCTGGCTCTCCGGCAAGGCGATGTCGATCTACGGCGGCTCCTTCGAGATCCAGAACAACATCATCTCCAAGCGCATCCTGGGCCTGCCGGACAACACTCAGTCGAGCTGAGGCCTAACGCTGACGGGTCGCGAGGACGGCGGCCCGCTGCTTGGCGAGATCCTGCCGCACCTTGGCCATCAGCGCCTTGAACCGCGGGTTGTCGCGGACGCTCGCCATGGTCGGGTCCTGGTCGAGCCAGGTGGAGCTTTCGAAACCAAGCGCCGTCCGCCAGCCGGCGGCCACGGCG
The DNA here is from genome assembly GCA_050729355.1 of Phenylobacterium sp. GTDB lineage: Bacteria > Pseudomonadota > Alphaproteobacteria > Caulobacterales > Caulobacteraceae > Phenylobacterium. Next base: position 1,589 of record JBOHKZ010000051.1, read on the forward strand.
CCCTCCACTTCCGCCAGGGACTGCGCGGTCTGACCGCGCTCGGCAAAGACGCGCGCCCGCAGGATCCGCCAGGCGTTCGGCGAGCGCTGCCCGGGGACAGGTGCGGTCGCCGCCAGTATGCCGTCCAGCAGGCGATCCGCCTGCGCCGTATTGCCCTTGCGCCGCAGCACGTGAGCCACGCCCAGGGGCATGTCCATGTCATCGACCGAGATCGAGGCCTGTGACGTCATGAGGTCGGGGCGCAACCGGCCAACGGCCGCCAGGGCCTCGTCGTCGCGCCCGGTCATCATCGCGCCCTGGAAGACGACGATCGGCCAGAACGGCTCCTTGCTCTTGGCCTCCAGCGACTTGCCGTAGGCCAGCATCCCGGCCCAGTCGCCGCGGTCGGCCATCGCTCCGGCGATCGCGAGCTCCTTGCCCGGCGACGCCGTGACCGTTCCAACCGCCTTCTGCGCGTCCTGTGGCAGGCCGAGGTTGTTGTAGATCCACGCAGCCTGGAAGACGATGAACGGCTCTCCGCCGGCGTCCACCACCGCCTTCAGCCACGGCTCCGCGAGGTCGAGGCGGCCGCGTTCGATCAAGAGGTCGGCCAGCTGGTGCTTGGCCTCGGCGAAGTCCGGGTAGAGCGCGACCACCGAGCGGTATTGCTTCTCCGCATCCTCCAGCTTGCCCGTCCGCATCAGCGCCTTGCCGAGCGCCATCAGGGCGCTGCGGCTCAGGGGATCGACCGCCACGGCCTTGCGCGCCGCCGCCTCGGCCTCGGCGGCCTTGCCCGTGACCACCAGGCGGGCCGCCAACAGCGTGAGCGCCTGGCTGTTGTGCGGATCGAGCGCCAGCGCCCGCTTCAGGGAGTCTTCCAGGTCGCGGTCGTACTGCGGTCCGGTGACACGGATGCCCAGCGTCCGGCTGATCACCGCCTTGGCCAGCCACACCTGCGATGAATTGGGGTTGAGCTTGATCGCCTTGTCGAGCGCGGCCTGGCTGATCCGGGTCGCTTCGCCGAAGTCCATGCCCATCTCGTGCTGCGCCAGGGTGATCGTCGCCTGGGCGTAGCCGGCGTAGGCGTCAGCGTTGTCCGGCTCCATGGTCATCAGCTTCTCGAAGCCGGCCCTGGCCGCTTTCAACTCGTCGGTCCCCAGCCTGCGCAGTTGCGCCCGCGAGGTGATCTCCAGCGCGTAGGCCTGCGGATCGCGGTTGGCCTGCGCCGGCCTGCCCTTCACCTCCAGCTTGGTCTTCAGCGCCTCCGCCACGGCCGCGCCGATTTCCGACTGGATGGCGAAGGCGTCGCCCGCGCTGCGGTCATAGGTCTTGGACCACAGGTGGAAGCCGTCCTTCACGCTGATCAGCTGCGCCGTAACCCGCAGCCGGTCGCCGTCCTGGCGCACGCTGCCCTCTACGACATGCGCCACGCCCAGCCGCTTGCCGACTTCACGAAGATCCTCGTTCTTCCCTTTGAAATAGAAGGCCGAAGTGCGCCCGGTGACCTTGAGGTCGGGGACCTGGGCCAGGCTGTTGATCACCTCTTCGGTCAGGCCGTCGGCGAAATAGTCGGAGTCCTTCTGGGAGCTGAACACCACGAAGGGCAGGACGGCGACCGACTTGTCCGGCACGCCTTCGCCGAGGATCGTCGCCTTGCCGCCCAGGAACCCGCCGATCTGCGCGCCGGCGAGGCCCACCACCACGACCATCGCGGCCAGCAGCAGCATGTCCATCCGGCTGAGCTTCGGCTTGGGCGCGCCTTCCGCCAGCTCCGGGGTCACCGCCACGTCGCCCTTGGGCGTCCGCTCGAAGACCCAGGAGACCACCAGCACCACCGGCAGGCCCAGCGCCAGCAAGGCCAGGGTCAGGGTCGACGTCCACTTCGGGAATCCCAGCGTTTCGAGGATCGTGTGGACGACCTGGAACACGCCCCAGGCGGCCACCGTGTAAACGCCCGCCACGCGGATAACGTGGCGCCGCTTCAGCTCGGCCAAGAATCCTTCGAACAAGGTCGCCCCCTTGAACGAAGACTATCGCCCAAGTTGGGTCGGCTGTCATGTCAGCGGAACCGTGTTCGGCTACGCCGCTACGCCACGCGCCGGGTTGGGCCTGGCGACCCCCGCGCCTACGACTGTTCGTACTTGAAGCTCACGGCAAGTTTGACCCGGAAGGACTCGACCTTGCCGTCGGGCGTGAGCGTGATGTCGAGCTTCGACACTTCCGCGACGCGAAGGTCGCGCAGCGACCCGGCCGTGGCGGTCAGGGCTTCCTTGGCGGCCTCTTCCCAGCTTGTCGGGCTCGTTCCGATGACCTCAGTGACGCGGTAGACGCTCATGGCGTTCCTCCTGGCTTGGCCCCCCGACCGCGGCAGCAGACGCCGCAAACCATCGTTACGTCAACTGGGCTCAACCGGAGACGACGGGCGTAGGAATCCACCCCAGGAACAGGGCCGTCAGGCTGACGGTGTCGATCAGCCCGTGCAGCACCATGCAGGCGACGAGATTGCGGCGCCCGGCCAGGAAGACGGCGCCGAGCACCAGGCCGGCGCAGGCGGTCGCCAGTACGCCGCCAAGGCCCTGGTAGATGTGGCCCAATCCGAAGAGACCGGCTTGCACGAGCAGCGTTCCCCAGGCCGCAGCCCGCCCGCCGCCGAACAGCCTCTCCAGCCGCGACCAGAGGAAGCCTCGGAACTGCAGCTCCTCGCCGAGCGCGGCGGACGACCAGGCCAGCAGCAGCCACGACACATAGACCCACGGGTGGCCCTGCAAGACGCCCAGGGCGTCGAACGCCGGCGAGGCGACGCCGAGGCGCGGAAACACCAGGAGCACCAGGAGGCCGTTCAGGAACGCCACGCCGAGATAGCCCGCGACGACCAGGCCGGCGACCCGCCGCCACGAGCGGGGCCGCGCCAGGCCCACCGAGCGCCATCGTTCGCCGCGGCGGCGCAGCAGCACGGTCGCCACGACGAACAGGATGAGCATCTGGGCGGGCACGGCCAGCCGCATCAGGAACTCGCCGCCCACGCTCTCGCGGGCGAGCAGGCCGACCGCCAAGGAAGCTCCGACCGTGACGACAAGCCAGACGATCAGGTCGGCCAGGGCTCCAAGCCGCCTGCCCTTCGTCTGCGTCACATGATCCGCCGCAACGTCCATGCCCGGCGGTCAGGTCGCCCAGGCGTGGCCGATCTCCTTCAGGGGCACGCAACCGCGATAGTCGCCGGGCACAGGGTCGTAGCGCAGGGCGATCGTCGCCCCAGGCTTGGAGGTGAAGTAGCCGATGGTGGTCAGCTCCTTCAGGAACCCGAAGAACGGCCGCTGCGGATCGCCGCTGGTGTCGTAGCGGGTCAGGAGCTCGGTCTGCTGCGCCGCCGTCAGGTCCGCGAACGGCGCCCCGTGCGCGGCGACGGCGTCGGCGTCCAGCTGGTCGAGCCCGGACCGCAGCAGCTTCGCCTGGGGGGGCGAACACCAGTTGCCGACCGCCCGGTCGATGAACTGCGGCACGCCCACGGCCCGCGCCCCGGGCGTGTCCGTCGCCGGCACGATCAGCTCGGCCGCCGCGTCCAGGGCGCGCGCCTGGGCTGGCGTCAACGCGGCAGGCGTCCAGCCGAGCGGCGTCGTGGCCGCCCAGGCCTGGCTGGCGATCCCGCTGGAAATGAAGCCCAGGCTCAGTGCGAACCCGGCGAAGGCGTCACGTCGGCTTAGCATCTAGAGGTTCCCCTTCCGCCGTTCGCTCACCGCATGGTCCACCGCGCGCGCCGTCAAGGCCATGTAGGTCAGCGACGGGTTCACGCACGACGCCGAGACCATCCCCGAACCGTCGGTGACGTAGACGTTCGGGCAGTCGTGCACCTGGTTGTGGGCGTTCAGCACCGAGGTCTTCGGGTCGCGCCCCATCCGCGCACCGCCCATCTCGTGGATGCCGTTCCCCGGCGAATAGCCGAAGTCGTATGGCGCCACGTTCTTGAAGCCGGCCGCGTTCAGCATCTCCGCCGCCGCGGCCTGCATGTCCTTGCGCATCGCCCGTTCGTTCTCGCGGATCGAGACGTCCAGGGTCAGCGTCGGGAGGCCGTGCTTGTCCTTCACGGCGTGGTTCATGGTGGCGCGGTTATCAGTGTACGGCAGGGTCTCGCCGAAACCGGCCAGCCGTATCATCCAGGGCCCGGGCTGGGTCAGCGCGGCTTTGCGATCGGCGCCGAAGCCCATGCCCTGCAGGCTGCGGCTCCAGGTCGGCCGCGACGCCCCGCCCTGGTAGCCGAAGCCGCGGATGTAGTCGCTCCGCTTGCTGGCGGCGTCGCCGAGGTTGCGGAAGCGGGGCACGTAGATCCCGTTCGGCCGCCGGCCCGAGTAGTACATGTCCTCGAAGCCCGGCGCGTCGGCCTGGGCGCCGACCCCCAGGTGGTGGTCCATCAGGTTGCGGCCGAGCTGGTCGCTGGCGTTGCCGAAGCCGTTGGGGAAACGGCTGCTGGTGGAGTTCAGCATCACCCAGGTGGAGTTGAGCGTCGATGCGCAAAGGAAAACCACGTCGGAGTAGAACTCGATCTCCTCGCCGGTCGTGGCGTCGAGAACCTTGACGCCCTCCGCCTTGCCCTTCTTCTCGTTGAAAATCAGCGAGGTGACGATGGAGGCGGGGCGGATCTTCAGATTGCCGGTGCGCTCAGCCGCGACCAGGGTCGCAGAGTTCGAGGAGAAGTAGGCGCCGAACGGACAGCCGCGCATGCACATGTTGCGGTGCTGGCACTTGCCGCGGCCCAGCGCGATCTGCTCCTCGGTGGGCGCGGTCAGGTGGGCGGCGCGGCCGATGGTGACCCGGCGGTCCGGGTAGCGGGCCTCGGACTTGGCCTTGAAGGCCTCCTCCACGCAGTTGAACTGCATCGGCGGCTGGAAGACGCCGTCCGGCAATTGCGGCAGGCCTTCGGCCCGGCCGCTCACCCCGATGAAGCGCTCGACGTAGTCGTACCAGGGCGCGAGGTCCGGATAGCGGATCGGCCAGTCGATCCCGACCCCGTCGCGGGCGTTGGCCTCGAAGTCGATCGGGCTGTGGCGATAGCACTGCCGGCTCCACAGCAACGAGCGGCCGCCCACGTGGTAGCCGCGCACCCAGTCGAAGGGCTTGGCTTCCGTATAGGGCTCCTCGTCGTCGCGGACGAAGAAGTGCTTGGTGTATTCGGTGAGCGCGTAGCCGGTGCGGTTCTGCACGGGGTAGTGCGCCTTGATCTCCTCCGCCGGCAGGCGGCCCAACGGGTACTTTGTGTCCCAGGGGTCCGTCGTGGCGGTCGGGTAGTCCTCGATGTGGCGCACCATGGGACCACGCTCGAGCACCAGGGTCTTCAGGCCCTTCTCGGTCAGTTCCTTGGCCGCCCAACCGCCGGTCATCCCGGAGCCTACGACGATGGCGTCGTAGGTGTTTTCGCGCCGCCATTTGGTGTTCAGGTTCGACATGCCTGATTTCCCCCCGCTTTGATTCCAGTTGTGGGACGGGTCGCGGGGAAGGGCAATTGACAAGGCGTTGCGTTTCAATCCGGTAACGCCCCGCTCATTGCCGTGCATCACTCCGCAGCCTAAGTTCCGCCGCATTAAACCGCGTCGAAACGCGGACCAGCATTTCCGGGAGTTACCGCCTTGCGCCGCGCCACTATCCTCGCCCTTACGACCGCTCTGGCCACTGGACTGTGCGCTGCGCCGATTGCCGCCTTCGCCGCGCCGGACGCCAAGGCCGCGTCGGCCGCCTACAAGGCGCCGCGCACCAGCTTCGGCCAACCCGACCTGATGGGCTTCTGGTCCAACTCGACGCTGACGCCGATCAACCGCCCGGCCAAGCTTGGGACCCAGTCGGTCTACAGCGAAGCCGAAGTGAAGAAGATGGAAGCCGCCGTGGTCGAAGAGGTCGAGGAAGGCAACAAGCCGACCGACCCCAACGCCCCGGCCGAGGCCCCCAAGGTCGACCCGGCCAAGGTCCGTCCCGAGTTCGCCGCAGCCGGCGGCGACGTCGGCGGCTACAACCGCGGCTGGCTCGATCCGGGCAGCCACGTGATGCGGGTGAACGGCGAGCCGCGCACCTCGATCCTCACCACGCCGAACGGCCAGTTCCCGGCGCGCAAGGCCGGCGCCCCGGCCCAACCGGGCTTCGGCGGCGGCGGTGGCGGCCGCAACTCGTTCGACAATCCGGAGAGCCGGTCGCTCGGCGAGCGTTGCATCATCGGCTTCGGCCGCAACGGCGGCCCGCCGATGCTGGCCAACGGCTTCTACAACAACAACTACCAGATCCTGCAGACGCCGGACGCCGTGGTCATCGATGTCGAGATGAACCACGACCTGCGGGTCATCCGTCTGAATTCCAAGCACCGCACCGACGGCCAGCGGCCCTACTTCGGCGACAGCATCGGTCACTGGGAAGGCGACACCCTGGTCGTCGAGACCACCAACCTGCCGCGCAGCCAGAACTTCGCCGGCTCGTGGGAGAACCTGACGGTCACTGAGCGCTTCACCCGCACCGCCAAGGACCGGGTCCGCTACAGCTTCACCGTCAGCGACCCGACCATCTGGGAGAAGCCCTGGGGCGGCGAGTACGAGTTCGCACCGCTGGGCGGCGTGATCTACGAGTACGCCTGCCACGAAGGCAACTACGCTCTGCCCGGCATCCTGGGCGGCGCCCGCGCCGAGGAAAAAGAAAAGGCCGCCGCGGCGACCACGGCAAAGGCTGGCGGCGACAACTAGCCGGCGGCGTCGAAGGCGCGTTTGAGGGCGGCGATGACCTCGCCGTCCACATCCTGCGCACTCGAGAGCGCCACGATGTACTGGCACATGCCGCCCGGCGCCTGGGCGACGATGCGGTTGCTGGCGATATTGTCCTTGAGATTGAGCCCAAGCTCGGCGCGCTCGACGGTCTTTGGACCGAGCATGGCGAACTGCTTCTTACGGCGCAGCGCCACGTAGCCCTTCTTGGGCGCGATCTCGAATTGCCCCCAGGGTCCCACAGCGGCCAGCACGGCGTCGTGCACGCCGCGCAGGTGGGCCTTCTTGCCGCTGTAGATCGTGTCCAGCGCGGCCTCCTGCGATGGCGCCGCCGTATCGGCCTCAGCTGTGGTGAAGAAGGTCAAGGTGTTGGCGTCGCCATAGCCCAGGCCATAGGTCTCCATCAGCCAGCTGCGGATCTCGCCGTGCTTCACCTTGCCCGACGTCGCCACGGCGGCGCGGAAGGCGGCGAGGTCCTTGCCGGTCCTGGCTTCGATATTGCGGATCTGAGTGGCGCGGCCTTCCTCGGGCGTGCTCATCGGGCGAGCTCCATGACTGTGGTCCGGAGGTTAGCGCGCGATGGGTTCACCAGGAAAGCAGACGCAAAAAAGGCGGCTCTTTCGAGCCGCCTTTGGCCGCTTCCTCGAACCGCGCAGGACCGAAATCCTGGGAAGCGTCGCGGGGCCCCACGCCCTGACAGTCGAAAGTGGTCGACCGTCGTTGTCGCTGTGATCAACCCGGACGCGCCGGCTGGCAAGTCTTCGCGTGCGTGGCGGCGCCGGTTCCGGTCGCGCTGTGGCGTTAAGACAACGCCGCGAAATGGCCTCATTGGCGGCAAGTCGCGGCCACATCCCGCCCGCTAATGGGGGTTGTCGGCTGATCGGCATCCGGTCCGGATCCTGAACAGCCCCCCCAGCCCCCAGATCGGGGCGCCTGGTCAGTCGACGCCTCCCCTTCCTATTCAAAGCCCATCGACCGCACTTTTAGCGCGCGGCCGGCGCCCGCACGATTGACGCGCCGCGCCGCTGCGACGACACCGAAGCAGCCACAACGGAGTGCCTGAAATGATCACCGGCGAAGCGGAGTTCGATGCGGCGCTGCAAGAGGCGGATGGGATGCTGCACACGCCGCCGGCCGAAGGGACGCCCGAGCACGAACGGCTTATGGAGCTCCTGAAGGACCTGGCCCGCTGGCGGCCTAACCTCACTTACCCTGCCGAGCCTGACATCGCCGCCGAGCGCGCGCGCCTGGCCAAGCACCTCGACGCCTTCGAAGCGCGCGTGAAGCCGCACTACGGTCCCCACTGGGAAAGCCTGCTCGGCGGCAACTTCCGCTTCAAATAGCCGGCGGCGGCCTATCGGCGGATCGTTCCGCCGCCGTGCAGGCCCAGCAGGTCCGACCAATGCCAGGCGCCGCCCGCGCCCACGACGACGCGCGAGGCGCCCTGGCCGTCGTTGAGGGATAGAAGCACGAGGCCGTGCACCGGTTCGCTGCGGCAGGCTTCCGGCGCAAAGCCCACCTCCCACATGATCGCCTCGCGCACGGCGGCCAGTCCGTCGCCCTCCTGGCCGGGATGGCGCACCCAGTCGCCGTCCCAGACCATGAGCGCCTTGCCGCGATGCGCCGCGGCCATGGCCGCCTGCACCTGGCGGTCCTTGCGAAGCGCGGCCTGCAGTCTCTGAACCATGTCGCAGGCCCGGCCGCTCGGCCCGGATCCGGCCGTGGTCGCCGAGGCGACCTGCGCGTCGCTCAATTCGTTCGTGCCCTCCGCGGAGGGACCGTCGCCTGCCGCGATGGTTTCGACATCTGGAGGCGGCGGCGACTTGACGGGCCGGGCCATATTGCGCGGCGGCGGCGGATCGGCCGGCGCAGGCTGCGGCGGTTCGAGCGGCTTCACCGGATCGGCGAGCGGCTTCGGCTGCACGAGCTGCACCGCGATCGGTTGCAACTCGGCCACCTTCATGGGCGTCGGCTGCACGAGCAACAGCGCCGCGAGCAGGCCCGCGTGCACAGACAAGCTAAACGCCGCCGTCAGTAGCCGGCGGCGCCTCGCAGAGGTCTGAGGTCGGGCGCTCGCCACAACGATTCACATGGGACGAGCGCCAATCACCCCTACGCCAGGACGATCAGCACCACCCGGCGATTCGCCGAGCGGCCGGCCTTGTTGTTGTTCGGCGCCACAGGGGCGTCGGCTCCGTAGGAGATCGTGCCGATTCGGTTCAGCGCCACGCCATGCTGGTTCAGGTAGCGGCGCACGACTTCGGCCCGCTGCTCGCCCAGACGATAGTTGGCGTCCTTCGGGCCCGTAGCGTCGGTGTGGCCCTGGACTTCGACATAGACGTTGCGGTTGTCGGTCTTCAGCTTTTCGACGAAGGCGTCGAGCCGGGCCTGCGCCTCGGGCGACAACGTCGCCTTGGCGACGCCGAACTTCATGCTGTCGTCGCTCAGCACCTCGGAATAGACGAACTTGCCCTCGGCGAGCTTGCCGGCGGCTTCTGCGCGCTGCAGGGCTTCCTTCGTCTGGGTGTCGAGCGTCGCGATCTGCGTGTCGTGCTGGCCGACGCGAGTCGAGACGTCGCTGACCCGCGTGTCTACGGCGCTCACCTGTTCGTTGACGTATTTCTTGGTGGCGCAGCCTCCGAGGCTGACCACGCCCAAGACCATCGCCCCCGCGACAAGCACTTTAGATGCACGCTGTATCATGCAACTCCCTCCATCAAGTTGTTACCCCCGCCCCGACCTGAGACGGACTCAATCGGGTCCGAAAGGGGCCGTTTGTGGGCGAGGCTTAACCGTGAACTCGGCGAAGGCCGGGATTGTTGCGGGCCGTTCGCCTGACGAGCGAATTCCGCGCGGAGTAGTTGCATCGCTGCACTACCGGCGTTCTCCCGAATAGGGCTACCTCTGCCGCAGAAATGTGCAGCCCACAGAGGCTGCCGTCATCGGAGAGGAACTTCATGACCCTTTACAAGGCAGCCCTTGCCTCGTGCGCAAGCATCGTCGCCCTGGCCATCGCCGCGCCGACCTACGCCGCCGAGACCACGGTCGAGGAACTGATCGTCACCGCCACGAAGCGCGACCAGGCCCTGATCGACGTTCCCTTCTCCGTCGCCGCCCAGAGCGAACAGATGATGCGCGAGCGCGGCGTGACCAATATCGAGGACCTCTCGCGCACCGTCGCCAGCTTCAGCGTTCAGAACCTAGGCCCGGGCCAGAGCCAGGTGGCGATTCGCGGCATCTCCGCCGGCCAGATCGTCCGCGACCAGCCAGGCGTGAAGGAACAGGTCGGCGTCTACCTCGACGAATCGGTGATCTCTCTCTCGCTGTTCACCCCTGACCTCGACCTCTTCGACCTCAACCGCGTCGAGGTGCTGCGCGGGCCGCAAGGCACGCTGTTCGGCTCCGGCTCGCTCTCCGGCACGGTGCGCTACATCACCAACCAGCCGAAGCTCGACAAGTTCGAGAGCACCGTCGAGGGCACGCTCAGCGGCGTGCAGGGCGGAGAGATCGGCGGCGACCTGAAGGGCGTCGTCAACATGCCGCTCAGCGACACCGCGGCCTTGCGGATAGCGGCCTATGGCTCGCAGTTCCCCGGCTTCATCGACGCCATCCAGCCCGGCGGCTCGGTGGACAAGGACGTCAACGACGGCTGGCGCGCGGGCATCCGCGCCTCGCTGCTCTTCAAGCCCACCGACGACCTGACGATCACGCCCCGGCTGATCTACCAGAAGACCGACGTGGACGGATTCAACCGCGTCGACATCTTCAACATCCTCGGCAACGAGTTCACCACCACCCGGCCGCGCGTCCAGCTTGGCGGCACCAAGCAATTCACGCAGCTGCAGGAGAAGTTCAAAGACGAGTTCTTCCTCGCCGACCTGAACCTGCAGTACGACATGGGCGACCTGCGCCTCACGTCGATCTCCAGCTACACGGACCGCGACGTGCTGGTGCTGCGTGACGCGACCGCGCTGACCGCCTCGATCACCGGCGGCTCGATCGGCCTCTCGCCGGCCGTCTACAACATCGACGCGCCGCTGGCCGACACCACCCACGTGAAGTCGTTCACCCAGGAAATCCGCCTGGCCTCGAACAATGACGGGCCCCTGCAATGGGTGGTCGGCGGCTTCTACTCGCACATCGACCGCGACTACGCGCAGGACCTGTTCGTGCAGGGCTTCAGCGCGATCTCGGGGATCCCCAGCGCCAGCGACGTCGCCCCCACCGACCACCTCTACTATTCGGTGGTGCCCTATAAGCAGAAGCAGCTCGCGGTGTTCGGCGAGGCCACCTACTCGGTGACCGACCGGTTCAACATCACCGCTGGCCTGCGCTACGCCGACTACAAGGAAAACCGTACGCTGACCTTCGACGGCATCTTCGCCGACAAGACCATCGCGGTCCCCGGCAAGACCAAGGCCGACAGTCTCGCGCCGCGGGTCATCGCCGCCTTCAAGGCGACCGACGACGTGACCCTGAACGCCCAGGTCTCCAAGGGCTTCCGGCTGGGCGGCATCAACGACCCGCTGAACCGCCCGCTCTGCACGGCCGCCGACTTCGCGACCTTCAACGCGCTCTCCACGCCCTCCTTCAAGAACGAGTCGGTGTGGAACTACGAGGCGGGGCTGAAGGCCCGGCTGGGCGGCGGCCGCGGCTCGCTGACGCTGGCCGGCTTCTACGCCGACATCAAGAATCTGCAGGCCACCATCGACGCCGGCAGCTGCTCGTCGCGGATCATCGCCAACGTGCCGAGCGCCAAGTCGGCCGGCTTCGACGCCGAGTTCGCCTACAACATCACCGACGACTTCGACCTGGCGGCCACGGCCTCCTACAACGACGCCAAGCTGACCTCGAGCCTGAACGACGCCTCCGGCCGGCCGATCCAGGGCCTGGCCGACGGCAACCGCCTGCCCACCGTGCCGAAGTTCCAGACCTCGTTCAGCGTCGGCTACAAGCACGAGGTGGCGACCGGCCTGGAAGGGTTCTCGAACCTCACCTGGCAGTACGTCGGCAAGCGCTACACCCAGATCTCCGACCAGGAGAACAACCCGCGCCTGACGCCGCTCTTCCCC
>JBOHKZ010000052.1:0-3554 GCA_050729355.1 Phenylobacterium sp.
GCCCAGGGCGTCTCACGCATCGAAGACCTGATGAACGCCCTTCCGCAGACCTTCGCGTCGCAGGGCTCCAACGTTTCCAACGCGTCGAACGGCATTGCGACCGTCGACCTGCGCGGCCTGGGTCCCAACCGCACCATCGTGTTGATCGACGGCCGGCGGCTGCAAGCGGGCAACCCAACCTCGGCGATCGGCCCTGTGGCCGCCGACCTGAACTTCATCCCGACCGCGCTGGTCGAGCGCGTCGACGTGCTGACCGGCGGCGCCTCGGCCGTCTACGGCGCCGACGCCGTCGGCGGCGTCGTCAACTTCATCATGAACAAGAACTTCGAGGGCGTGCGCGTCGACGCGCCGGACTCGCTCTACCAGCACAGCCAGCACAACGAGTACATCCAGGGCGTGGTGCGCAACGCGCGCGCCGCCGCCGCCGTCCCGGACAACTACATCGTTCCCGGCGACTTCAAGGGCGGCGAAGGGACCAACGTCTCGCTGACCATGGGCGTCAACGCCCCGGACGGCAAAGGCAACATCACCGCCTACGCCACCTTCATCTCGATCAACCCGATCACGGCCAACAATTTCGACTACACGTCCTGCGCCCTGAACTCCGGACCGACCACCTTCGTGGCGTCCAAGTGCGGCGGCTCGGGCACGGCATATCCCGCGCGGATCAACCCCGTCGATCCCGATGGCGCGGGCCCGCGCACCGACCCCGGCGACTTCATCGTCGACCCCGCCGGCCCGGGTAATACCTTCCGTACACGGAACGGAACCGACCTCTACAACTTCGCCCCGACCAACTACCTCATGCGGCCGGACCAGCGGTACGGGCTCGGCGCCTTCGCGCACTATGAAATCAGCCCGATGTTCGAGGCCTACACGGACGTGATGTTCATGGAGGACACCTCCACCGCGCAGATCGCGCCGGGCGGGATCTTCGCCCAGGGCGGTCCTGGGCCGGGCGGCACGTATCAGGTCAACTGCAACAACCCACTGCTGACCGCGACCCAGGCGACCCAGCTCTGCGGCATCGACGCCGGGACGCCCACCCTGGTCAACGCCGACATCGCGCGGCGCAACACCGAAGGCGGCGGCCGCCTCACCAACTTCGTCCACGAGGAATACCGCATCGTGGTCGGCCTCAAGGGCCAGCTCGCCGAGAACTGGTCGTACGACGCCTTCATGCAATACGGCTCGACCTCGCTGTCGCAGCGGATCGACAACTTCTTCGTCACCACGCGGATCAACAATTCGCTGCGCGCCGTCCGCAACGCCCAGGGCCAGATCGTCTGCCAGTCGGTGGTCGACGGGTCGGACCCAGCATGCGTGCCCTACAACATCTTCGCCATCGGCGGCGTGACCAAGGAAGCGCTGGACTACCTGCAGGCCCCGGCGTTCTCGCAGGGCAATATCACCGAGCGGGTCGCCAACGTGAACCTGGTCGGGCTGCTGCCGGGCATCAAGAGCCCGATGGCCAACGACGGCGTCGGCGTCTCGTTCGGCGCGGAATACCGTCGCGAACACCTCGATTTCGCGGCCGACTTCGTGCAGGCCTCCGGCGCCCTGAACGGCTCGGGCGGCGCGGCTCCGCCGGTGAACGGCGGCTACGACGTCTATGAGCTGTTCGGCGAGGCGCGGATCCCGCTGGTGCAGGACCAGGCCTTCGCCAAGGACATCACCCTGGAGCTCGCCTACCGGTATTCCGACTATTCGAACGCCGGGGTCACCAACACCTACAAGATCGCCGGCGACTGGACGATCATCGACGGCCTGCGCTTCCGTGGCGGCTACAACCGCGCGGTCCGCGCCCCGAACGTGGTCGAACTGTTCTCGCCGCAGAACGTCGTGCTGGACGGCACCGTCGATCCTTGCGCCGGCCTGGCCGCCGGCAACCCGCTGGTCGCGCGGTGCTCCACCCTGTTCGGCCTGACGACCGCCCAGGTCCTCGCGCTCGAGCCCGATCCGGCGGCCCAGTACAACGGCCGGACGGGGGGCAACCCGAACCTCGATCCGGAAACCGCCGACACCTACACGGCCGGCGTCGTCTGGAGCCCCAGCTTCGCGCCCGGCCTGAACATCACGGTCGACTACTTCGACATCGACGTGAAGGACTTCATCTCGACCATCGGGGCCAACACCATCATCAACGGCTGCGTCAACGGCACTCAGCCCGCCTACTGCCCGCTGGTCCACCGTGACTCGATCGGCTCGATCCGTTCGTCGACGGGCTTCGTGGAGGACACCACCTTCAACACCGGCGGTCTGCACACCTCCGGCGCGGACGTGTCGGTGACCTATCGCACCGGCCTCGACACCTTCGGCCTGAACGACATGGGCTCGCTGAGCATCAACATGGTCGGCACCTGGCTGAACAAGCTGGAGACCACGCCGCTGAAGGGCGACGACCCGATCGACTGCGCGGGCCTCTACGGCTCGGGCTGCTCGGCGCTGGGCGGCTCGCCGAACCCGGCTCCCGAGTGGCGTCATAAGGCGCGGATGACCTGGAACACGCCGTTCGAGTACGGCTGGATCGGCGGCTTCGGCCTCTCGGCCCAATGGCGCTACTTCTCGTCGGTGAAGCTCGACACCACCTCGTCGAACCCGGCCCTCACGGGCGCCGTCCTAGGCACCGACGCCAAGTTCAAGGCCCAGAGCTACATCGACCTGCTGGCCACCTGGAAGATCAAGGACCAGTACAGCTTCCGAGCCGGCGTCAACAACGTGTTCGACAACGACCCGCCGCTGGTCGGCCAGTCCAACTGCCCGGCCGGGCCCTGCAACCAGAACGTCTTCGCGCAGGTCTACGACTCGATGGGCCGGTTCTTCTTCATCGGCCTGACCGCCGACTTCTAAGGCTTTCCCTCCCCTTCATGGGGAGGGACAGGCCGCGCAGCGGCCAGGGTGGGGACGTCACGATCAAGCTCCGAATACGGAGTTTGGCCCATACTTCCCCACCCGGCGAGGCTTCGCCTCGTCCACCCTTCCCATGAGGGGAGGGAAAGGACGGAGGGATGGGAAGTCATTGACTTGGCGGCGTTCCGAGACGAAAACGCCAAGCCTTCCAGTCCCCGTCGCAATGCGGCGGGGACACTTCCGTTTTGGAGGGCCCTTCCGGTGACCGAGAAGACCGCCGCAACCGTTCCCAACGACCACATCATGGGTGTGTATTCGCGCACCCCGCTGGCGTTCGAACGAGGCGAGGGCGCGCGTCTCTACACCACCGATGGCGACGCCTATCTCGACTGCATGGCCGGCATCGCGGTGAACGCGCTGGGCCACGCAAACCCGAAGCTCGTCCAGGTGCTCAAGGACCAGGCCGAGAAGCTCTGGCACGTCTCCAACATCTTCACGATCCCGGGCCAGGAAAAGCTCGCCAAGGCGCTGACCGACGCGACCTTCGCCGACGTGGTGTTCTTCACCAACTCCGGGACCGAGGCCATCGAGTGCGCCATCAAGACGGCGCGCAAGTATCACTGGGCCAAGGGCCAGCCGGAGCGGATCGACATCATCGGCTTCGACGGCTCCTTCCACGGCCGGACCATCGCGGCGGTCAACGC
>JBOHKZ010000053.1:0-8539 GCA_050729355.1 Phenylobacterium sp.
GACCCGGCCGGGCGCCAGGGTGCGGACCGGCGGAGCGCGGCGGGCCACCTGGGCCGGGGCGCGGACCGCGCGGCCGGTCGGCAGCGGGTGGAGCCGCGGCCGGCTCAATGCGGATGTCGCCCTCCGCCGCGCCCTTCACGGCCTGGCGGAAGCGCCCCTCGGTCTCGGCGATGATCTCGAACTTCGTCTCGCGATCGAAGATGCGGATCTGGCCGATGTCCTTCTTGGTGACATGGCCTAGGCGACAGATCAGCGGGATCAGCCACTTGGGGTCGGCGTTGTTCTGACGCCCGATCGGCATGCGGAACCAGGCGGCGCCCTCGCCGCCCGGACTGTGAGACGGGCCTGGGCCGTTCTCGCGGATCGGATCGTAGGTCGTGCCGCCCCGCTGTCGGGGCGCCGTCTGCGGACCGGAGTCGCGGACGTCGTCGAACAGGTCCTCAGGCTCGGGCAGCCGCTGGCGATAGAGGCGGATCAGGGCGGCGGCCACCGCTTCCGGCGACTTCTCTGCCAGGATGCGCTTGGCCAGCGTCAGGTCCTCTTCCGAGGGATCGCCGGTGAGGATCGGGTCGTCCAGCATCCGTTGCTGGTCCTTGGCGCGGATTTCTTCGGCGAGCGGCGGGCCGGACCATTCGGCATGGATGCTGGCGGACTCCAGCAGCCGTTCGGCGAAGCGGCGCTTGTTGTAGGGCACGACGAGCACCGAGGTGCCCTTCTTGCCGGCCCGGCCGGTGCGGCCGCTCCGGTGCAGCAGGCCGGCCTTGTTCACCGGCAACTCGGCGTGGATGACCAGGCCCAGATCCGGCAGGTCGAGGCCGCGGGCGGCGACATCGGTGGCGACGCAAGCGCGCGCATGACCGTCCCGCAGCGCCTGCAAGGCATCGGTCCGCTCCTTTTGCGTCATCTCGCCGGAGAGGGCGACAGCCGCGAAGCCACGCTCGCGAAGCGCGCTGTGCAGGTGGCGGACCCGCTCGCGCGTGGCGCAGAAGACCAGCGCGCCGGGGGCCTCGAAGTAGCGCAGCAGGTTGACCACGGCGTGCTCGATCTCATTCGGCGCGACGCGGATGGCCCGGTACTCGATATCGCCGTGCGCCTCGTCGCGGCGCAGGGTGTCGATGCGCACGGCCTCGCGCTGGTAGCGGCGGGCGAGGGTCGCGATCTCCTTGGCGATGGTGGCGGAGAACAGCAGGGTGCGGCGGGTGGCGGGCGTGGAGTCGAGGATCTCTTCCAGATCTTCGCGGAAGCCCATGTCGAGCATCTCGTCGGCCTCGTCGAGCACGACGACCTTGAGCGCCGAGAGGTCAAGCGCGCCGCGCTCCAGGTGGTCGCGCAGGCGGCCCGGCGTGCCGACCACGATGTGACAACCCTGCTGCAGGGAGCGGCGCTCGGCGCGCGGATCCATCCCGCCGACGCAGTTGGCCACGATCGTGCCGGCCTGGGCATAGAGCCAGTTGAGCTCGCGGCTCACCTGCAAGGCCAGTTCGCGGGTCGGCGCGATCACCAGGGCCAGAGGCGGGCCGGCGCGGTCGAAGCGCGGCGCCTCGCCCAGCAGGTCCTTGGCCATGGCCAGGCCGAAGGCGACGGTCTTGCCGGAGCCGGTCTGGGCGGAGACCAGCAGGTCCTGGCCGTCGGCGGCGCCGAGGACGGCGGCCTGGACGGGGGTCGGTTCCAGGTAGCCCTGCTTATCCAGGGCGCCCGCGAGCGCGGGGTGGGTCGGGGGAAACGGCATCGTAGTTCCTTGGCGTCCGCCCGACACACACAAATGGGCGCGAAACGCGGCGGACGCGCCAAAAGCCGTATCACGCCTCGCAAAGCAAGCCTTGTGAGATCAGAGGTGCCGCCAGCCCGCGTGGTCTATGGCCACAGGCGCGCCGTCCACGAGGACCTCAGCGCCCTCGCCTACCGAGACGGTCCCGATGGCGGTGAAACCTTCGGGAAGCGCACTTGAGAACGTGGCGACCAGTTCGTAGTCGTCGCCGCCGGTCGCCAGCTTCACCAGGCCCGCGGTGCGATCCGGCTGCGCGTCGAGCCAGCGGCGGGCGGCGGGCGACAGCGGCATCCGCTGAAGGTCCAGCGACAGGCGTGCGCCGCTCACCGCGGCAATGTGCCCGGCGTCGGCCACCAGGCCGTCGGAGACGTCGGCCGACGCGCTCGCCCCGGACACGGCGGATCTCAAGTCCAGGCGCGGGGTCGGCAGGCGGTAGCGGTTGGCCAGGTAGCCATCCGGGTCCTCGATCTCGCCGCGCACGGCCAGGAGACCCAGCGCGCCGTCGCCAATGGTCCCGCTGACCGCCAGGATGTCGCCGGCCTTCGCGCCCGCCCGCCGCACCATCCGGCCCGCTGGGACCCACCCCAACGCCGTAAGGCTGAGCGTGAAGGGGCCGGGCGTGGAGACGGTGTCGCCGCCCAGCAGGGACACGCCGTAGGTCTGGAGGTCTTCGCCGAGACCACGGGCGAACGCCTCGCGGTCCGCCGGTCCGAAGGATTTCGGCCAGGCCACGGCCAGAAAACAGCCGAACGGCTCGGCGGCCTTGGCGGCCAGATCGGAGAGGTTCACCCGCAGGAGCTTCTTCGCCACCAGGTCCGGGGCTTCTCGCTCCGGGAAATGCACGCCCTCGACGACTGCGTCCTTGGTGATGACGAGGTCGAAGCCGGGCCGCTGCGGTACGACGGCGGCGTCGTCCAGCAGATCGAAGGCCCCGGCCGCACCGCCGGTCAGCGGACGGAACAGCCGGGCGATCTCGCTGAACTCGTCAGCCCCGGACATCAGCTTCTGACGTCTTGCGCCACCGCATCCAGCGCGCCGTTGACGAACCCCGGCTCGGGCCCTTCGAAGAAGGATTTGGCGAGCTCGACGTATTCGTCGATCACCACCTCGGTGGGGACGTCGCCGCGCTTGGAGAGTTCATAGGCGCCCGCCCGCAGGATGGCGCGCACCGTGGCGTCGAGGCGCTCCAGCTTCCAGCCGGTCGCAAGCCGCTTCACGACGGCGCTGTCGATGGCCTTCTGGTGCTGCACCACGCCTCGCACGAGGTCGGCGAAGAAGGCTTCGTCCGCCTGCGCCAGCGTCATGTCCTCCTCGGACTCGCTCGGCACACCGCGATCGAAGCGGTGCTCGGAGAACTCGCGGATCACGGTCTCAGCGCCGGCGCTGGAGACCTCCATCTGATAGAGCGCCTGGACAGCGGCGAGCCTCGCCACCGATCGCGCCTGCTTCGGCGGAACGCTCATCGCTTGTGACCAAGCATCTGTTGTTTCAGGGAGACCATGGTCAGCGCCGCACGCGCCGCGCCGCCGCCCTTGTCGCCTTCGCTGGCCTTCGCCCGCGCCCAGGCCTGCGCCTCGTCCTCGACCGTGAGGATGCCGTTGCCGATGGCCAACCGCTTGCCGAGCGACAGCTCCATGATACCACGGGCGGACTCGTTCGAGACGATCTCGAAGTGGTAGGTCTCGCCGCGGATCACCGTGCCGAGCGCCACATAGCCGTCGAACGCCTGACCGGCCGGGCGGTGGCCGCCCTCTTCCGCAAAGGCGATGGCGGCGGGGATTTCCAGCGCGCCCGGCACCGTGACCACCTCGTAGGTCGCGCCATAGGCCTCGATCGCGTCGATCGCGCCCTTCAGGAGCTCGTCGGCGAGATCCGAATAGAAGCGCGCCTCCACGATCAGGATGCGGATCTTGTCTTCGCTCATCTTGGCCCCTTTGGCGTCTGGACGATGCCTTTAGGCCGTTTCGCGCCAGCGGGCGAGATAGCGCGCCAGCATATCGATCTCCAGGTTCACGCGAGACCCGGGCTTCAGCTCGCCCAGCGTGGTCACGTCCCAGGTGTGGGGGATCAGGTTCACGCCGAAGACGTCGTCCTCGACCTCGTTGACGGTCAGCGACACGCCCTCGATCGCGATCGAGCCCTTCGGGGCGATGTAGCGGTGCAGAGGCCTGGGGACGCGGACCTGCACGCGGTGCGAGCCGCCCTCGCTCTCCACCGAGATCACCTCGCCGACGCCGTCGACGTGGCCGGAGACGATGTGGCCGCCCAGTTCGTCGCCGACGCGGGCGGCGCGCTCCAGGTTGACCCGGCGCCCCGCTTTCCAGTTGTAGAGGGTAGTGGCCGACAGCGTCTCGCCGGACACCTCGACGGCGAACCAGTCGGGACCCTTTTCCACGATCGTCAGGCAACAGCCGGCGTGGCTGACCGAGGCGCCGATATCCAGGGTGGCGAGGTCGAAGGCGGTCTCGATCTCGAACCGGCGGTCGCGGTTGGTCTCGCGCACGGCCCGTACGCGGCCCACGTCGGTGACGATCCCGGTGAACATTCAGATCCTCGCGTAGCGTTCCCAGAGGTCATCGCCGACTTCGCGGACCTCGACGCGCCGGAAATGGGGCGCATCGGCCAAGCCGGCAAGAGCCAAGGCGCCGACGCCCGGCCGTCCCTCGCCGCCGATCAGGATCGGAGCCCGGAACCACTCCAGGGCGTCCACCAGGCCGCAGCGCAGGAAGCTTGCCGCCACCTGCCCGCCGCCTTCCACGAAGATCGACGAAAGTCCTTCGTTTGCGAGGGCTTGCATGACAATCTTCAGCTCCGGCCGGTCCTCGCCCACCGCCCTCACCTGCAGCACGCGCACGCCGGCGGCGACTAACGCCGGATCGGGCGCGGTGGTGGCGATCACATAGGTCGCGACGTCGCGGGCGGTCTTCACCAGCTTGCAGTCGGGGCTGAGCCGCTGGCGGCTGTCCAGCACCACGCGGGCGGGTTGCCGGCCTGTGTAGCCTGAAAGGCGCACCGTCAGCTCCGGATCGTCGGCCAGCGCCGTCTCGGCGCCCACCAGTACGGCGTCATGTTCGGAGCGCAGTTGGTGCACGGCCTGACGCGCGGCCTCGCCGGTGATCCAGCGGCTTTCGCCCGAGGCGGTGGCGATCCGCCCGTCCAGCGACGTGGCGAGCTTCAGGGTGACCGTCATGGTCCCTAGTGCTCGTCTTCCGTCACCTCGGAAAGCCCTTCCTCGCTGAGGAATTGGGCGAAGTCCTGGGTTTCGCGGAAGTCGCGGTAGACCGAGGCGTAGCGGACGTAGGCCACGTCATCGAGCGCCTTGAGCTGGGCCATGACCAGTTCGCCGACCGCCGAGGACGGCAGCTCCGTCTCGCCCATGCTTTCGAGCTGGCGGGTGATCGAGGAGATCATCCGCTCCACCCGCTCGGGGTCGATGGGGCGTTTGCGGATGGCGATGGAAATGGAGCGCGCCAGCTTGTCCCGCTCGAACGGCGTGCGGCGGCCGGAGCGCTTCAGGATGGTCAGCTCGCGCAGTTGGACGCGTTCGAAGGTCGTGAACCGGCCGCCGCATTCCGGGCAGAGCCGGCGACGGCGGATCGCTGCGCCGTCTTCCGACGGACGACTGTCCTTCACCTGGCTTTCGGCGTGGCCGCAGAACGGGCAGCGCATGATGTAGCCCCTTTGCGGCCTACAGAACCCTATCTGTTGTAGATAGGGAAGCGCCGCGTTAGCGCCAGCACTTCAGCTTTGACCTTCGCTTCGACCGCCGAATTGTCGCCACCCCCCGCCACGCCATCCAGAACCTCGCCGATCCACTTGCCGATCTGGCGGAACTCGCCGGGGCCGAAGCCGCGGGTGGTGCCGGCCGGCGAACCGACCCGCAGGCCCGAGGTCTGCATGGCCGGCAGCGGGTCGTTGGGGATGGAGTTCTTGTTGGTCGTGATGCCCGCCCGCTCGAGCGCGTTCTCGGCGTCGGAGCCGCTCACGCCCTTGGGCGTCAGGTCGACCAGCATCAGGTGGCTGTCGGTGCCGTTCGAGACGATCTTGAAGCCGACGCTCTGCAGGCTGTCGGCGAGCGCACGGGCGTTCTCGAGGACCTGGCGGGCATAGAGCTTGAATTCCGGCCGCAGCGCCTCGCCGAAGGCCACGGCCTTGGCGGCGATCACGTGCATCAGCGGGCCGCCCTGCAGCCCGGGGAAGACCGCCGAGTTGATCTTCTGATTCCACTTCTTGGAATTGGTCATGATCATCCCGCCGCGCGGGCCGCGCAGGGTCTTGTGGGTGGTGGTCGTGACGATGTGGGCGTGCGGGAACGGGTTCGGATAGACGCCGCCGGCCACCAGGCCCGCGTAGTGGGCGATGTCGACCATCAGGATCGCCTCGACCTCGTCGGCGATGGCGCGGAACTGTTCGAAGTCGATGGTCCGCGAATAGGCCGACCCGCCGGCGATGATCACCTTGGGCTTCTCGGCGCGGGCGACCTCCCAGGCCTGGTCGTAGTCGATCAGGTGGTCCTGCTGGCGCACGCCATAGGCCACGGGACGGAACCACTTCCCCGACTGGTTGACGCTCTTGCCGTGGGTCAGGTGGCCGCCGTCGTCCAGGCTCAGGCCCATGAAGGTGTCGCCCGGCGACATGGTCGCCATGAACACCGCCTGGTTCGCCTGGCTGCCCGAGTGCGGCTGGACGTTGGCGTATTCGCACCCGAACAGCTGCTTGGCCCGCTCGATCGCCAGCAGTTCCGCCTCGTCCACCACCTCGCAACCGCCGTAGTAGCGCTTGCCCGGATAGCCTTCGGCATACTTGTTGGTGAGCACCGAGCCCTGGGCCTCCAGGACGGCCTTGGAGACGATGTTCTCCGAGGCGATCAGCTCGATCTGGTCCTGCTGGCGTTTCAGCTCGTGCCCCACAATCGCGGCGATCGCCGGATCGCCCTTGGCGAGATCGTCGCCGAAGAACTGGTCGATGGAGGGTTCGGCTTGCACGTGCAGGTTCAAGGGCGGCGCCTTTCGCTGGCGGTTGAGGCTACGGCGGTTCGAGTCTTGCGTGGCGGAGAGCGCTCTTTACCCCCAACCGCCTCTCCTTCCAACGGCTGCCGCAATCTGGCGGAACTATCTCGCAGGTGCAGCGTTGAATCGGCACCGCCGGGGTGGGTCGAAGCACGCCTGCGGTGCGCGTTGTTTGGTAGCAAGGGGGTTTCATGAGCGTCGGACCTGATACCGAGGGCCCCTCGGGCGAAGAACTGTTGCGTCTCGGAGCGGACATTGTCTCGGCCTACGTGAGCCGCAACGCCGTCGCCGCCGATGCGGTCCCCGATATCATCCGCACTGTCCATCAGGCGCTTGAGGGCCTGTCGCGTGGAACGCCGGCGCCGGTCGAGGAAAAGGCCAAGCCCGCCGTGCCGATCGGCCGTTCCGTGCAGCACGACTTCATCGTCTGCCTGGAAGACGGCAAGAAGCTCAAGATGCTGAAGCGCTATCTGCGCTCGCGCTACGACATGAGCCCCGACGACTATCGCCGGCGCTGGAACCTGCCCCCCGATTATCCGATGGTGGCGCCGGCCTATGCCGCCCGGCGGTCCGACTTCGCCAAGAAGATCGGCCTGGGCCGCGGCGTGCGGCGAAAGTAGCGCCGTGCACTCACCGAGCCTGGAGATGACCATCCAATCGTTCCGCGAGAGCGGCTACGAGATCATCGATGATCGCTTCGAGGACACCGGCGACGTGATGATCTGGTCGAAGGATCCTGTCGTGCCCCGCCTGGGCGATCGCTACCTGATCGCAATCGGCGGCGAGGTGCATGAACTCGCGGTCTACACGCTCACCACCTTCCGCGGCGGCTGGAGCGTGACCTGCCGCGCCGAGACCTGACCGCACTTCCGCTCTCTCGCGTCCAGGAATAGCCTTCCGAAAACGGGAGGAACGCCATGAGCCTGACCGCTGACGCCCGCACCTGGGTCGGGGAATTCCGCGCGCCCCGCAACATGGCGCAGGAGGTGAAGGGCTCGATCCACGACGACGCCACCGCCTCGAAACTGGGCTTCAGAGGCGGCACGGTGGCCGGCTCGATCCACATGGACCAGTTCGTCCCGGGCCTCACGGCGATCTATGGCGACGCCTGGTTCGAGCGGGGCTCGATCTCGCTCTATTTCACCCAGGCGACGGTCGACGCCGAGCCGGTGCGCGCGACCATCGAACCGGGTCCTGAGCGGGCGCGCCTCACCATGCACAACGAGGCGGGCGCGCTGATCTGTGAAGGCAGCGCCACGGTCGGGCGCGACGCACAGTCGGAACTCTCCCAGCGCTTCGCGGCGCAAACCTCGGCCGAACCGGAGGATTTGCGCATCCTCAAGGCGATGAGGGTCGGCGACGAACGCCATGACCTGCCCGTGCGCATTGAGCCTGAGGCGCTGACCAAGGCGCTGGAGACCCTGACCGAGCCCCTGCCCGCCTATCGCGACGATCGGGTCCTGCCCCCGTCGCACCTGGTGCGGCTGGCGCATATCACGCGGCCCGAGGTGATGAAGGATTCCGCCCGGCCCGCCGTCGGCCTGTTCGGGGCCCTGGAGGTGGAACAGCTCGCGGGACCTCTGCGAGCCGGCGTCGACTACCTGGCCCGGACGCGCGTGCTTAAGTTCAGCGAGAGCCCCAAGACCGAGAACGTCTGGTACGAGGTGATCTTCACCGACGCCAAGCGCGGCCCCGACCTCGGCCGGGTGCTCTACCTGCTCCGGCTGCTGAAGGGCTCATCGCCCCTCTGGTCGGCCTAGGC
>JBOHKZ010000054.1:0-2811 GCA_050729355.1 Phenylobacterium sp.
GCCTGGCTTCGCCGCAACCTGCTGCTGGCGGTCCTGGCCTGGTTCGCGGTGTTCGGAACGGCATGGGCGAAGGACGCGGGTGCGGACGCCTCCGAGCGCCAGGTGCTGATACTGCTGCGGCTGCCCGCGCAGCATGCCCGTCCTGACGCGGCCTACGCCGGGAGCTACGGCGCCGGCGCCGAGCGCAAGGCCCGCCAGCGGATCGCGAGCCGCATCGCACGCGCCAACGGCATGGAACTGGCGGCCGGCTGGCCAATGCCGCTCCTGGGCCTCGATTGCTTCGTCCTGAACGTGCCGGCCGGCCGCTCGCAGGCCGAGGCGGTGGCCCAGTTGGCGCGTGACCCGGCGGTGGCCTGGTCCGAGCCGATGCATGTCTATCGCGCCGAGGCGCAGGCGCCCAACGACCCCCTCTACGCCGTGCAACCGGCGGCGCGCGAATGGCGGCTGGCGGAGCTGCATCAGGTCGCCACGGGCCGCAACGTCCGGGTGGCGGTGGTCGACAGCGCGATCGATGCGCGGCACCCCGATCTGGCCGGCCAGTTCCAGAGCCGCCGCGACTTCGCGCCCGACCATCCGGACGCCGCAGAGGCGCACGGCACCGGGGTCGCGGGGATCATCGCGGCGGTGGCCGACAACCGGGTCGGGATCGTGGGGGTGGCGCCGGGCGCGCGGCTGATGGCGTTGCGCGCTTGCTGGCAGCAGGAGGCCGCTGCGACGGTCTGCAACACGCTCAGCCTGGCCGAGGCGCTGCACTTCGCCATCGACCACGACGCCCAGGTGATCAACCTCAGCCTCAGCGGCCCGCCGGACCTGCTGCTCTCGGGCCTGATCGACGCAGCGCTGGCGCGCGGCATCGTCGTGGTGAGCGCGGTCGATCCCAACCTGGCCGGCGGCGGGTTTCCGGCCTCGCATCCCGGGGTGGTAGCCGTGACCAATGCAGCGATCGCCGGCCGGGGTGCGTTTTCCGCGCCGGGCCGCGACGTGCCGACCACCCAGCCGGGAGGACGCTGGGGCTTGGTCAGCGGCAGCTCCTATTCGGCGGCCCACGTCAGCGGCCTGGCCGCCCTGGTGCGCGAACGCAACCCGCGCGGACGAAGTCCGATGACCCTGGTCACGGCCCAGGCGGGCGGCGTCGACGCCTGCGCGACGCTGGCGCGGGCGACGCCGTCCCTCCACGCCTGCGCTTCGCTGTCGGCGGCGGCCGCGCCCGCCAGGTGATCGGCCCGCACGCCCTTGGCCTGCTCGCTTCCATCCTGATCGCGCTTTGCCTCGCCTTCCCGGTGAGGGCCCAGTTGAGCGGCAGCGCGACGCTGGCCACCGACGAGCGGCTGTTCGGCTTTTCGCTGACGGACGGGCGCCCGGTGCTGCGGGTAGGCGCCGCCTACGACCATCCCAGCGGCTTCTACGTCGGGGGATCGGTCGCGGCCCACGACCCGGCCCGCGAACCCGCGCGCATCCTGGGTCACACGGAGTACCTGGGCTTTGCACACCGCACGCCCGGCGGCCTCTCCTGGGACGCCGGCGTCAACAATGTCGATCTCACGCTCTATTTGGATCGAAGATATCACATACAATACAATCAGTTATATGTCGGCGCATCGAAGGGCGCGCTGGACGCCCACCTCTACGTCTCGCCGAACTATCCCGACCGGGGGGCGGGCACGGCCTATCTGGACGTGAACAGCGCGGTGCGTCCGGCGCAGGGCTGGCGGCTCTCGGGACATGCCGGCGCGCTGGTCGGTCTGGGCGGCACCGAACTGCAGGACGATCGCCGCACCCGCTATGACGTGAAGCTCGGCGTCGCTCGCGAATGGACCAGCCACGAGATCAGCCTGGGCTGGACGGCGGTGTTCCCAAGACCGAAGCCGAAGACCTCCTGGACCCGGCCCGGCTTGGTCCTGAGCGCGACCTATTTCTTCTAGCTCTTGATCGCCTGGTCGAGGCAGACGGCTAGCGAGATGCAGGCCGCGGCGGTGAGTGCGGTCGACAGCTTGGGATAGCGGGCCGGGACGTCGGGGCCGTGGTGGTCGAACAGCCACTGGATGAGGAAGGCTCCGATGCAGCCGCCGATGATCCAGGTGTTGTCGATGCGGCCACGCGACAGCAGCATGCTCCAGGCGATCACCGGCGAGAGCACCGAGATCAGCAGGCGCTGCGGACGCGGTTTCGGGAGCGCGCTCTCCAGGCCCCAGCGTGCTCCACCGAGGAAGGCCAGGATCACGGCCGACCATGTGATGATCACGGTGAGCGCGGGCCGCGCCACATTGGCCTCGCCCCAGCCGTAGCCGAGGGCGGCCAGCGGAAAAGGCGCCAGGGCCGCGAACGCGATGATCCACAGCGCGGTCGGCGGGGGTTCGTTGCGCGTCATAGGTTCCTGGGGACGCGAGCCCGCGGGAGGCATGTCATCGCTGACCATTCAGTCTCTCCGGAACGCCCGTGACGCCGCCCAACCAGCCCCCAGCGCGAAAGCCATCGCAGCTAGACCGTAGGACCATGGCCTCTCATGGGCCCAAAGGTAAAGGCCGCGCTCGACGCCCACCTTGGCGACGGTGAGCGTGCGCAGCTTCTCCGAGACCGGCCGGCCGCCCTGGAAGAGCACGATGCGGGCCTGATATTCACCGATCGGAGCTTCGGCCGGAAGCGCGATCTCGGCGCGGAACAGGCCCTTGTCGACAAAGCGCACGCCGGCCTCGTCGACCGCGTAGAGCCCGCCCTTCTCCTTCAGCCGCACCACGGCGCGCCGCCAGTCGAAATAGTCGCCGCCCAGCCGACTGACCACCATGTCGCGGATGCCGTAGCGGGTCTCGATGC